>NZ_RCXU01000001.1:0-173784 GCF_004167315.1 Blautia sp. aa_0143 | reverse complement strand
TCTGGTTGGCTAAACCTTGGATAAACCGGAATCCCACCGGCTTGACTACACACCCTTAGCTGGGCGCACAACTGGAATTTACGAACTACAATATCTTTTCGAGAAAAAGATGGTTTTTGTGTGCAATTACATCTCCAACTTTTTTAGAAGCACTAGCAATTATTTCAAATCCATTTTTTTGATACAAAGATAGCGCAGGAATATTTTGACTTCCTGTATCCAAACGTAGTGCCCTGCAACTATTTTTTTGTGCTAATTCTGTAGCGAATTTTATTAGTGATGATGCAATTCCTTTACCAGACATACTCGGACGTACCATTAAAAGGTGAATTACCATTACCTCATCTTCAGATAATTTTTCTTTCCAAGGAATAGTTGCATATTCTATTGGTTGAACTTTATCAATAATGATACTTCCAACAATTGTTCCGTTTTCTTCATATACAAACAAAGCACCAGCATAAATAGCCCGTTCTGCATCATCTTTCGTTGGATAAACCCCTTTCTTAAATACAGTAAAGGCTGTATGATTCAGTTCATACTGGAAATGCTCATTGTAAGTATCTTCAATCGAATTAACATCTTTTAGTATTGCTTTTCTAATCATAAAATCTCTCCACAAATTTTGATTTCACACTTTCTTTCCCCTTATATGTCTATATCTGAAATATTCAGTCACAAACTTTATCAGGGATAGGCATCTGTGCCGCAAGGGGATCTTCCCCTTGTACGAAATCTCTGATTTCGCTGTATTTCCCGGTTTGAGATTTCTTGAAATCGGGAACAGCACCGCAGGTCGCACGATACAGGCAGATGGAATTGCCTGTATAGAAGTGCGCTCTTAGCGTTGCTAAGAGATTTATGCCGTATCCGGCGTGTTATCTTTTTTCAATTTCTTTTTTCGACTTCTGAAGCATTCTTCCAGTTTTAATAATTTGACATGTCTGCTCTTGTTACTCATCATCTGTAAATTCCAGCATCTCATCAACGGTGCAGTCCAGCTTCTTGCAGATCTTCTCAATCGTCTCCATTGATACATACTGGTTTTTTCCCATCCTGGCAAGAATATTTCCACTGATCCCGGTGAGGTACTGCATCTCTATCCGCTTCATATTTTTATCTATGAGCATTTTCCATAATCGGTTATAACTTACGCCCATAAGCAACCTCCATATTTTTCATCTGAACATATTTTGATTATATCACGATTTCGTTAGGTTGAATACCTGTAATTTTTGATGTCTTCTGTAAAATGGAAAAGAGGATGCCCCGACAAAGGGCAACCTCTCCAACCATTTACTTCGGTTTAGTCGAATGGAACCTCACCTTCCGGTGCTTCCATAAATCCGTCCTTATCTGTTTTCGGTGTTTCCGATGAATCAGCTCCAACACCATTATCCTTGTTCTGGGCAAATTCATGTTCTTCCACGATCACATCTGTAGTATAAATTGTTTTCCCGTCCTTGTCCTTATAATTGCCAGTGCTGATACGACCGCCAATCACAATCCTCATTCCCTTGTGAAGATATTTCTGTGCAAACTCTGCACTCTTTCCGAATGTGACACAGGAAATAAAATCCGCTTCCTGTTCACCGTCACGTTTATATCTTCTGTTTACCGCCAGTGTATATCTTGCTACTGCCATATCATTATCTTTTCCGGCATATTTGATCTCCGGATTCTTTGTCAGTCTTCCCATTAAAACCACTTTATTCATAATCGTTACTGTCCTTTCCGCAGCTACGCTGCCATTGCATATTCTTCATCATCTGTTTCATCGTCCGGCATAAACATTGCACATGCTTCCGGTGGATTGGTATCATCCGGTGAAAATATTTTCCGGATCATTTCATACATGATCGGATACCGATATGCGATTTCTTCTCTTGCAAGGAATCTGCATACCCTGTAAAGATTCTTTTTCATTTCTTCATCTGTTGTAAGCATGGCAACCAGATGGATTCTCTCCCTTGTATAAATCAGATTCGGGCATCCAAACCAGTTAATCAACTGCATTTCTTTCATTTTCAGTTCTGTCATAAACTGCTCCTTTCCGGGCATTTTGCCCTGTAAACATTGTCATCAGTTTCATTCGTCCGGCGGTCTGGCGTGCGTTTCCCTGTCACCTGCAGCCGTCTCAGACTGCCTCTGCCTGCATCAGCAGGTCACTGACCATAAGGCTTCGGTCAGCCGCCCATCATCGGGAGTGTCATTATAATTTCGCTCGCTCTCAGAAAAAGAAAGGTCATGGCATAACTCCTGTTAGGCTTCCAGGGTGCACTTATCGGTTGTCAAGGTTCATCGAAGGAACATTCCAAAACGTCCTCTGATTACTAGAGTCAAATGACTTCGCAAGATGCAAAAGATTCGTGATATTTTTTTGCATTTTTATCATTTTTTCTTTTACTTTTGTTAGTCCCTTCACATACTCTGTACTGAGACAGGCAAAAGCGGACATCTTTGGGGTAAAATTTTTAAAATAATTGTTCCTCTACCTATAAAGCCTGGGAAGCGGTATTTACCAACCCCCTTTTGCAAGTTTTTTTCGCATAAATGAAATATTCCCTCACTAATAGCAAGTTTCAGAGGGCATTTGGACGGTACTTTTGCAGAAAAAATTATTTTTCCACTAATCACACGTGGGAATTTGAAGAATGTCAGATAATTTTGAAAAAATCCAAAAAAGAAGCACCGACCGTTATAGTCAGTGCTTGTAAGATATTATATTCGTTTTTCTCAGGAAAGATCATCCCAGTTTTTATATGTTCCATTGTACAGACCTGTAAGTTGTTTTATTGTAAGATTTTCCAGTGGATTTTCTTCATTTATCACAATAGCTATAGCATCTTTTCCAATGACTTTTGTTTCCAGAAGCTCTGCTTCATAATCCTTTAATTCTCTGGATGACATTGCGAAATCACACTCTCCACTTATCACCGCCGTAATCCCTCTTGAAGAATCTGTTGCTTTTACTTCTATTTCAGCATTTGGATTTTGTTTCTGATAGTCATCTGCCAGTGCTTTTACCATTGGTTCCATTGAAGTGGATCCTTCAATCAGAATCTTTCCTTCTGACTTGTCAGAAAGGAATGTTGTTGTACTGTCAGCCTGAATACAATATTGTTTCACAATATCCTGTCCTTTACTCTTTACATAAGTCAGGAAATCCTGTTCCACATCTGTCAGTTCTCCATTATAAGCCAGATAATAATCCCTGCAAAGAGGATAACTGTTATTGTCTATTGTTTTCTCAGAAGGAAGAACTCCGTTGATTTGAAGTATTTTTCCATTCGTATCTGTTGCGGAACTATATGTGACATAACCAACTGCGTTTTTATCTTCTTCCACCTTTTTCAGAACTTTCTCTGTAGAATCAACAACTATTCCTGTATCACTCTCAGGCAGTTTCAAAAGATTCTCAAATTCTGCTCTGGTTCCTGACCCTTCTTCTCGTGATACAGCTGTGACAGCTCCCATAGCAGACAGATCCGGCAATGGCTCTTCCTCGGTTCCACATGCTGTTATTCCCGTTGCCAGCATTATCATTATCAGCAGAAGTGCAGATTTTCGGATGTTTTTTTTCTTTACCATTTTATACTGCACCTCTTTCCATCATTGATTTTCCCGTCTCTTCATCAAGGTTTATAAAAGCCACATTATCACAGGCTTCTTCTGCAATGCTGACACAATTATCTGCCATACGGTCAAAATTATACATGATCCCAGAAAAATATCTTGTCATAGACGCATCACAAACCTCATTTTTTACACGGTTTAAATGTGCCTTACTGTATTTTTTCTCTGCTTTATGCATTTTTTTCTTATTTTTAAAAACTGTTTCAGCCACTACAGCATCACCCTTACGGATTGCCTCCATTGCTTTCTTTAAAAGCTGCTGGATAATATCAATGCAGTCTTCCATTTCTGAGGAGGCTTCACTGGTCAGTCTTTTTCCATTGTTATTTACTTTTTCACATATCTGGTCAATATCTTCACATCTGTCTGCAATCCTCTGAATACTATTGTTTACATACAGTAACCCTGCCGTCTGCTCAGACTGTTGTTCTGTAAGGTTTCCGCTTGCGAATAATCTGGTAATATATTCTGTCACACTGTCCTGTAACTGATGTACAATCTCCAGATTTTCTATAAACGAACCATGAGTTTTTGAGTCTCCATCTGCTACAATCGCCGTTTTTAAATCACTTAACAGAGATTCTGCCAGTTCTCCAAGTCGGTTCAGTTCCTTAGATACCAGAACCATAGCAGCCGCCGGCTGTTCAATCACTTTCATATCCAGATATTTGGGTTCAAAAGCTGCTTTCTCTGTTTTGTCATTTCCACGGATGATTGTTGTAACAATTTTTACCATCAGCGGAATCAGTGGCAGCCAGACCAGTGTACAGACGATATTAAACGTTGTATGTGCATTTGCAATCTGTCTTGAAATCACATCAATCTCATTTCCCTTTGGTGAAATAAACTGGACAAATTTTGCAAACCACGGAACCAGGAAAATAAAAACGCAGCTTCCACTGATATTAAAAATACTATGCGCAATTGCTGTACGTTTTGCATTTTTAGATTGTCCAATTGATGCAAGAAGTGCTGTGATCGTTGTACCTATATTATCTCCAAGAAGAATCGGAATCGCACCGGTAAGCCCTATTACACTGCTTACTCCGTCCGGTCCTGCCTGTGATGCAAAATTCTGCAGAACTGCAATCGTAGCTGAACTACTCTGCACAACCAATGTCATGACCGCTCCCAGTACAACACCAAGAACCGGAATGGATGAAACTTTTCCCATCAGATCAACAAAGACCGGACTTCCCGCCAAAGGTTTCATGACTTCACCCATGATTTCAATTCCTTCAAATAAAAGTCCGAATGAAAAAATTACCATACCGATATTTTTAACCTTTTCTTTTTTGCTAACAAAGTTCAGAATAAATCCAACAAAGATAATTGGATAAATATAATTGCTGATTTTAAATGCCATCAGCTGTGCCGTCATAGTGGTTCCTATGTTGGCACCAAAGATAACAGAAATTGCCTGCGGAAGACTCATAAGTCCCGCACTGACAAAACCGATAACCATAACTGTCGTCGCTGAACTGCTCTGCAATACAGCTGTTACAAGTGCTCCGGCAAGTGCTCCCATAATTGGATTTCTTGTAAGAAATCCAAGGATTTTTTTCATTCGTTCTCCTGCGGCTTTCTGAAGTGCATCACTCATGCTGTTCATTCCATAAAGGAACAAGGCAAGGCCACCGATCAGACCAAAAACCACTTTCACATTCTCGTTCATTTCTCTTTCCTCTCCTGTTATTATATAAGATCTACATTTTCCTATACAATTATAGAAGACAGAAATCAAATCTATGTGAGTGCTTGTGTAAAATAGGTGTAAAAATCAATGGAAATCTTTATAATGTTATAATTGACTTATTCATTTTTCACCTGCTGACATATAGTTTTCATTACGATTTATTATTCAGTCTACGTAATACCAACATCGCCTCATTCCTTACATTTTTGAACGTTCTGTCCGGTCTTCCAAGAAAATATCCTTGTCCGTAATGAACACCTAATCTACACAGACACTCCAACTCTGCTTCTGTTTCTATCCCTTCTGCAATCAGAATTGCTCCTGTCTCATTACAGTAATGCAACAGAAATTCCATCATAATTTCCTTTTTCTTATGTTTTTGAATATCTCTGACCAGTTCTATATCAACTTTTAAGTAGTTTGGCGATGTATTTACTACACGGTTCAGACCAGAATATCCAGCTCCAACATCATCCAAAGCTATTTCATATCCCTGATCTGCATAATGCTTCATAATCTGTTGCAGAATCTGATAGTTTTCTATATCCGACCGTTCCGTTATTTCAAATACAATGTCACAGGACGGTACTCCGGCTTTCGCAGCCTTACGGTTTGTAAATCCCTGTATGAACGATTTATCCTGAATGATATTACCATCTACATTAAGAAATAATTTTGCATGTTCTGGTTTATTCGCCGCTGCCTTCAATGCTTTATTTCTGCACAATTTTTCCAATTTCCAAACACAGCCTACCTGTTCAGCAATCACAAACAAATCTGAAATCATAAGAGTCGTATCATGCCTGTCGATACGACTAAGAGCTTCATATCCTGCCACATCTCCAGTCTGTAAATTTACAATCGGCTGAAATACCGGATATATAGCCTTTCTTTCTAATATTTTATAAAATTCATCTGCATTTTTTACTTTCATTATTTCTTCTCTGCCTCTGTGAATACATTTTCTGTAACCCTATCAACCCACTATATGATATCATCACTTTTTCATCCTTCAATCAGATTTAAGTAAAATCATAGTAAATTTTCACCATTGTTCAGCCAGACCAATTCTTATATAACACAAAGCAAATACGTACTACCACCTGTTTTTTATTATGAAAACTATATTAAATGAGGCTCTTACTGTCTATACAATAAAAGCCTCGTTATATATAGTCTATGTTCTGATTATTCAGATCTTACTGTCTTTTTCACACACCAGTCTTTCATAATCCAGAAATCCCCGGATATACATTTCTTTTGCCACAATTCCCTCCATTGCATTTTTCGCTGAAATAATCCTGTCCAGTGTCTGCCACATCTCCTGTCCGCCATCTCTGAGGACCGGTTCCAGTATTTCTATGTAATGATGAATTTCTGCTTCCAGAGTGAACATCTCCGGGTCAGATTCAAGAAATCTTTCCAGCTCCCGCTGGTATTCTTCATAATAACTTTCAATCAGTTCTCTTCTCATATCTAGAATCCCCCTTATACATAAATCAGTTCCTGCTTGATGATCTCAGCAGCCCGGTTGCGGATATTGTTACAGTGGCATAGCCATTCCATAGGATTCTGTCTCTTCAGTTCCTCGGAAACTCCCTCCGCACTTCGCATCTGAGTTTCGATCAATTCAAAGCGTTCCTGTGCCTGTTCATTCAGATCTGCCAAATAACTGTCCAGCCTGGCGGTCAGAAGAAGATATGTATAAGTTCCAGATTTATGTTCTTTCAGATATTCCTTCCGAAGCATTCCCCATAAGCCAATCGGTCTGGTTTCCTCCGGGTAGTAAAGATTCGGTAAATAATAGTCTCCCACTTTTGTGTATTCGATTTTCATGGTGTCTCCTTTCGCTTTGCATGAAATTGTCATGTTATCTGCGTAGGATGTGCATTTTCTCTTTAAAATCTTTTCACATAGAAGACATTAAGTGTTTTATTCCTTGTGACTTTGCTAATGTGCGATAAAGAAGTAATAGAAGTGTAAAAAATTTTGCCGTTCCTATCCGGCACTTAGGGCTGTGTCGGATAGGTCAGGCGTTAGGCTTCCGGCAAGTCTATCTTGCCGACAAAGCTGTAATAAATCTCAATGTCCTGCCTGCGGGTGCCGTTCTCGTCATAGCTGCACTCATGCACGACGATTTTCTCAATCATTTCCCGCAAGAGGGTGGGGGTCAATTCTTCAAAAGCAAGGTGCTTTCTCACAATCCCCATGAATTTCTCGGCGTTGACGGTGGCGGCCTGCGACTTGGAAAGTTCCTCCTGCAAAGCGGCAGCCCGGTCTTTCAGTTCCCGCTGCTCCTGCTCATAGTCCGCCGACAGCTCCATGAAACGCTCGTCGCTGATTTTGCCGCTTACATTGTCCTCATACAGCCGCTTGATAATGCGGTTCACTTCGGCAATGCGTGTCTGGGCCTGTTCAAGCTGCTTCGTGGCTGCGGCGGTCTTTCTCTTGCCGCCGATTTCGTTCTGCTGGATGAGCAGCTTTACAAAGCGGCTCTCATGCCTGGCGGCGTATTCCGTCACTTGCCGGAGATTGGAAAGCACGCCCGCCGTCAAAAGGTCGGTGCGGATAAAGTGTGCCGTACAGTCACGGGTACGCTTCTTGTAGCTGCCGCAGATATAACAGTCCTGCTTGCGGTTCTTGTTCTGATACCGCTGCTGATACAGCACATGGCCGCAGTCGGCGCAGAACAGCATACCAGAGAACAGCCCCACTTCATCATAGCGGTTCGGGCGTTTTCGCTGCTTGCGTAACTCCTGCACACGCTCCCATGTTTCCGTGTCGATAATCGGCTCATGGTGATTTGGGAAGATAGCCTGCTTCTCGATGGGGTTCTCAACGCTGTGCTTGACCTTGTAAGAGGGCTTCTCCGTCTTGAAGTTTACCAGACAGCCAGTGTACTCCCGGTTTTCCAGCAGATGGACGACGGTGTTTGTCGCCCACTTGCACTCATAGCCGGGGTGGTAGCGTCGGGTGCTGCCCGTCCTGCGGTATTCCAGCGTCCCCGGCGTGGGGATTTGCTGCTCCGTCAGCATACGGGCAATCTTGGTCGGGCCATTTCCCGCAAGGCAAAGCTGGTAAATCTGCCGGACAACCGGGGCGGCTTCCTCGTCAACGATATAGTTCTCGTCCTTGTCCATGAGATAGCCATAGACTGGCTTGCTGGTTACAGGCTTGCCGCTCATGCCTTTTGCTTTCTTTACTGCCTTGATTTTCTTGCTCGTATCTCTCACCAGCCATTCGTTAAATAAGTTCCGCAGAGGGGTAAAATCATTGTCCATGCCGCCGTTTGCGCTGTCCACGTTGTCATTGACAGCGATAAAACGCACGCCCTTTTGAGGGAACAGCATTTCCGTGTAAAATCCCACCTGCAAGTAATTACGCCCCAGCCTGCTCATGTCCTTGACTATGACGGTGCCGACTTTCCCGGCTTCAATGTCTGCAAGCATGGCTTGAAATCCGGGCCGCTGGAAGTTCGCACCTGAGTAGCCGTCGTCGGTGTACCAGCGCAGATTGGTAAAGCCGTTCTGCTTGGCGTAGGCTTCCAAAATCCGTTTCTGGTTGGAAATGGAATTGCTCTCGCCTTGCAATTCGTCCTCATGGGACAATCTCGGATAAAGGGCGGTAATGAGGTTTTGGGTGGCTTGTCTTAACATAAAATCCTCCGTTTCCGACAGCCAGCCCCACTATTCCGTGGTTTCATTGTACCACGGAACAGGGGCGGCTGTACAGCGGTAAAAGTGATAAATCTGCTTCTTTACAGCTTGTCAAATCGCCTTTTTTTGTGTAGCAGCGGCTTCCGCTTCCAGTACCCTCGCCATCTTGTCGGCGGCGGTGCTGGTGGTGTCTTTCTTGAAAAAGCCGGACACGACAAGAACGGTATTCCCCATGCGGATTTCCGTCACGCAGTCGGGGCGGCGGGTGGTACGGTGGTCGTGCTGCTTGATATTCTCCATAGGCAATACTCCTTTCATTCAGCCAGCAGTTTCTTCATGGTTTCCATTTTCCGCTTTGCGGTTTCCTGCCGGAAGTTGACGCCAGTAAAGCGTATCGGGACGCACATGGACAGCAGTCGGTCATAAATCCGGGAATGGGCCGTGTCTGTCGGCTTTTTCAACTCGTCCAGCGGGCGGTTGGTGGTGGCGATCAGCGGCTTGTTGCTGCGGTATCGGGTATCAATCACATGGAATACCTGTTCCAGTCCATAGTCGGTGCCACGCTCCATGCCGAAGTCGTCAATGATAAGCAGCGGATAGCGGCAAAGGCGGGAAATATACTCATTCCGGCCTGTAAAGCCGGGAGAGAGGTCGCCCAGGATAACGGCGAAGTTCGTCATATATACGGGGACTTCTTTCTCCATGAGGGCGTTTGCGATACAGCCCGCAAGGTAGCTTTTCCCGTTGCCGACGTTCCCCCAGAACAGGCAGCCGATGTTTTCGGCCTGCATTTCTTCCCAATGCTCCGCATACCGCCGGGCAATCCCGGTCTGCGGGTTTCTGCCGTTGTCGTTCTCGAATGTCCATTGCTGCATGGCTGAGTCGGCAAAAGCCCTCTGTTTCAGATTTTCCACGGCTTCCACATGGCGGCGGTGTTCCTCGGCGGCCTGCCGCTGCTCACGGGCGGCTCTCTGGCAGTCGCACTCTGCCGGGTGGCGGTCACGGCCAAACAGCTCCTTACCCTCCGGGAAGTAGGCTTCTTTCGGCGTATGGCACTTTCCGCAGTAAAGCAGTCCGTCCTCGCCGATATAGTCCTCCATCTCCGGGGCGGCGGTTGTCATGTTCTCCAAAATATCTTTGATTTCACTTGTCATAAGCTTTCTCCCTCCATACAGGTATAGTCGGGGATGCCCTGTTTTACGGCTCCCTTTTTGTCATTGGCCGCCCATCTGTGCAAGGCGGCGGCATAATTCTGGTAGGCTTTCCCGCTGGCGGCAAGGTAATGGCTCATTTCCTCAATCAGCCGTTCCAGCCTGTCCGGGTATTCTGCCTGTAACTCGTCATATTCGTCCTTTGACAGAAAAATATTCTCATATCGGCCATAAGCTGTGGGCGGCTCCCCACTCGCTCTCATTGTTTGGTTCTCTATTAAGTTGTTTATATTAGTTTTGTTAGGGGTCGGTTTTCCGACCATCATAGGGTCGGTTTTCCGACCGTCATAAGGTCGCTTTTCCGACTGTATGAGGGTCGCTTTTCCGGCCATCAGTTGGTCGGAAAACCGTACCACTGGGACAGGCGGCACTTTCACATAAAGCCGATTGGGTGCGGAGAAGCCCCGCCGTTCCCGTTCTAAAAGCCCGGCTGCGTCCAGTTCTTTCAAGGCTCCCTTGATGGCGGTACAACCCTTGTCCAGCATTTCCGCTATCTCCGCAACGGGGTAGACAATGAATATCCTGCCCTCGCCGTCCTGCCAGCCGTTCTTCTGTGACAGGGTGGAGCGGTCTAATAAAAGCGCATACAGCAGCTTGGCGGTCTGTGAAATCTCCATTTTCAGCAGGAAACGGGGGTATGGAAGATAGGCGGGCAGCGTGGTGTCTGCCCTGATATAATCAGCGATAGTATCACCTCCCTCTGTGTTGTGTCGTTTTTGGGCTTTGTCACGCATTAGGACGGCATTTCCGGGGGGAAAGGATAAATGTATCGCATACCCTTTGACACCCACGAAAAAAGCCTTGATTTATGCGGGTTTGAAAGGCTCTAAAGCGTGACATTTCTGCCTTTGTTTCCGCTTTCTCTCGGCGGCTTTGCGTTTCTTCATGCACCCGGCGCAGCCGGGGCAGTATTTCCCCCGGTTGGATTTGGGGACAAAGGCCGCCCCGCAGACCGCGCAGCGTTTCCGGCTCCCCCGGTACAAGAGGGCTGCGGCCAGCTCCCCGTCAAGGGGCAGGACAGCCACACGGAACCAGCGGCACATGAGGGAATAGGAAATGCTCTGGACGCACACGCAAGGCTCCCCGTCGTCTAACAGCAGGCAGTTCCCCTCGTCGTAGTTACAGCACTCATGCACAAGGCGGCGGGCTGCCTGGTGCTGGCGGTAGTCCATGCGGGACGGCTTATCGTTCATGGCTCTGCTCCTTTCTGCGGTGCGGCTCTTCCCGGCGCAAAATCTGGTCGATGTTCCGCTTGACGGTCTGCAACTCCCTGAACCGCTGCTTCTGTTCGTGATAGGTGTTGTACAGGCCGTCTTTCTCGGAGATAAGCTGCTCGATCTCGGCCTGCAACGCTTTTCGGCCGGGCAGCTTGGTAAGCCCCTGTGCCTTGAAATACCGGGCGGCGGCTTCGGCTATGATAAAATCGCTCTCGTTTGCCTGGCGGTATGCGGCGCGGGCTTTCTCGGATTTCTGCGCTTTCAGCCCCTCGCGGATGGGCTTGGTCTTGGCATAGGCAAGTACCTGTTGCCGCAACTCCCTTTTCCCTTGCAGCTTCGTTTCCAGTGCTTTCAGTTCGCCGCTGGTCTGGCGCATTTCCTGATAGGCGGTAGCAACGGCGGCTTCAAGCTGTTCCGGGGAAGAAAAGCCGTACTGTTGGTAGATGGTCAGGGTCTTGGCGGCCTGTTTCAGATTGTGTATCTTCGCCCATCGTTCATAGCCTTTGCCCTTGCCCTCGGCCATCTTCTGCTCAATGTCCACAAGCCGCTGCACACTGTCCTGTCTGGGGTCGATTTTCCCTGTCTTTTCGCCCTGTAAGCGGCCTTTCCCGGCGTGTAGGTATTCGGGTATGGCTGCGGTCTGTTCGGCGGCTCTGGCGGCTTGGTGCTGCGGGGTGTAGCGAACCGTTACGCCCCTCTGGGCGTTCTGCTCCAAAACGGCAAGGACGGCGGTGCGGTCAAAGTCGCCGCCCAGCTTCCGGGCGGTGATAGGCTTCGTCCTGTCTGGCGTGAGGTAGGACAGCCGCCCCCGGCTCTCCTTGACGGTCACACCCTCCCGCAACAGCAGAGAGGAAAACTCGTCAAAGCTGGCAGCGGTGGCAAGGGCTTTCCGTAGGGTCTGCCGCAGCTTCTCCTTGTTCGTTTCAAACTTGGTCTGCCGGGGCGTGATACCGCCTGCAATCATGGGGGCGTTCTGCTTGTCCAGTGCGGCCTGTCCCTTTTTCTGCGCCCAATATTCCCGGTCTGTGACACGGTTCTTGCTGCCGTTCAAGAGGTCGATTTGGTAAAGTCCTTCCCGGTGGCACATCTCCATGACCTCGGACTTGAAGTAGCGTAGGGCTGCGTCGGTGCAGCGGTGCTTGCACCCGGCTTTCGTGTCCGCTGGCCTGTCCATGTAGGGCAGGAACGGCACTTCCTCTATCCGCAGGCTGTTAATGACGATATGCACATGGATGTTGCCGCTGTGGTTATGCCCGTCCGGGTGGGTGCAGACAAGGGCCTGATGGCCGGGGAAATGCTCTTTACAGAATTGCTCCCCCAACGCCTGCGCCCGGTCTACGGTCAGGCCGTTGTCCGGCCCGTCCCGTGGGTCAAAGCTGATGATATAGTGGTGGCTTTTCACATCCTCCCGCCGCTGATTTTTCTCATAGCGGAGATTGGAGCGCATACACGCAACGGCAAAATCCTCGCCGCCGCAGTTCAGCGTGGACAAGCGATAATCCTCACGGGGGATAAGCCTGCCGTTTTCATCAAGGACGGGCTTCATAGTAAATTCGTCATGCTCAAAGAGCAGGTATTGTTCGGCGGCTCCGTAGTCGGCGTTCTTAGAGCCTAAATGCTTGAGTGTTGCCAACGGCGTCACCTACTTTCTTTAGGACTTCATACTTGAGGGCGGCAAGGTCGGCGGCCGCTTCCCGCAATTCCTTTGCCATAGCCGGGTAGGGGCTATGCCACTCGTTGAGGGTGCGGGCAATCTGGTTGAGATTGCCGCCAATCCTGCCGTACTCGGCTGTGAGCTTCCCGACAGCGGAGAGCAGCTCGTCATTGACTGACGACACATGGAGTACGGGGCGTATGGTAGTGCGCCGGATGGCCTGCCGGAGAAATTCGGACTGACTGATACCATAGGGCGCAAGCCGTTCTGTGAAGTCGGCGTATTCTTCATCGGTCAGCCGGGTTTTCACAACATGGCTGCGGTGGGGGGTGTTGTATCGCTTCGGCATGGGCTGTAAACCTCCTTTCACTTATCACAAAAAATGGGCTGGTCTGTTAGCTATTTTCGGGGCATTTCCTGTCTGCCGGACAGAAATATTTTTGCGGCGTAAGCCGCATAGCAGGGTTTGGGGAAGGCACTCCCCAACAAGTTTCCCGCGAGGGGCAAAACCGCAGAATTGCGGATTTTGGCACCGTGGTAGAAACTTGCTCTAAGTAAGCCGTAGATTTCCCCTTGCACTTACTACTCGTATAGCTGCCGCCTGTTTTGGCCGGATTTCTGCAAAAATCTTACGGCGTGGGGCGATTTTTACCCGCAGTTCTTTCTTTCCGCTAAAGATACATTTCAAAGGCCGCCAGCTACCCGCTTGCCGGGAATTTTCTCAAATTTTCCTTTGCCTTAGAAATACAGAAAATGCAGATTTGGCTACCGCCGCAGAAAATTTTTTGTTTCCGGCTTCACCTACCTACTACGGATGACTTTGCGATTTTGCCAAACGGATAAAGAAAAAAGCAGCAAATCTTTTTCAGACTTACTGCTTTCGCTGGCCGCCGATGGGCGGTGGATATTCAGTTTTGAAAGTTCAGGTCAGGTTGGCCCGATGATGGATAGCACAATAAATTCCTGTTTTCCCTTTAAGGCATTGTGCATTTTTTCTATTTCTCTTGATGATTATTTTTTTCATAATCAATCAATGTACCTATAACAATTCCAATCAACATTCCGATACCTGCACAAATAGAAATAGCAAAAAGATTTTGCAAAAACGCCCATGCCAACACACCTATGCAACCACCGACAATAAATCCTGTTAATAAGCCAATAGTTAAGTATTTATTACTTTTCATATTGCTATATCTCCCCTAAAAGTATATTTGTCGTTGGTTCTATTATACTATGACCTGCTTCCTTTAGGAATAGATGAATTGTAAACTGGCTGGAGTGAAACCGCTAATGACAGCCAGTGTTTGTTCTTTGTTTATCGGTCAAAGCGAAATTTGAACAGGGCGGCAATGAGCTGTTGCTTTATATGTTCCTCAACTTCGGCGTTGACTTTCCCGTGTACTTTGGAACAGTAGCGGATATATCCGGCATAGTGGGAAAGAATGGTGTCGATTGCGTCCGGGTCGCCCTCATGGGCTTTGACGATTGTTTCATAGGGGAGAAGTTTACTCATAGTCATTTCCCTCCATGAGCCGCCTTAACCGCTGCAAGGCAAGCCGGATATGCCGCCCCGCTGTGCTGCGTGTCCGGCCAATATGTACGCCGATCACTCGCTGCGGCTGGCGCAGGAAATAGTAACGAAAAATTTCTTCCTGCGTCTGCTCCGGCAAAAGGGCAAGGGCGGCGGCAAGCTCCGCATGATACAGAACGGCGGTCTGGCCGCAGGCGGTAAAAAGATATTCTTCAAGCTACTCCGGCTCGGCAAGCTGGACAAACTTTTCACTCATCAGATAATCAAGGGAAACTTCCCGTTCCCACCTCCGGCGCAGCTTCAAGATTTTATCTATGGCTGCGTGACGAATGACTACCTTGCAAAAGGCATTGAATGTGTACTGGATATGCACCTTGTAGGCTTCATCTTCGGTCATGGAAATTCCCCCTCTCTGAATAATGCTCATGTACGGTAAAGTATCACAAGAAAATTATGTCGAATTGACAGCCGCCTCCGCTATACCGAATAAGGAAATAAAGAGTCCTCAAATTTTGCGCTACTAAATGAAGACGAGCGGAAGTAATCTCCCGCTCGTCAGTAAACTTAACTATGCCATATCAATCCCGCTTCTTTCCCGCCACCGGCACTAAGAACAGCGCGGGCAACAGCAGGAAAGCGGTACAGACCAGCCCCCAGGGTATGGACACCTGCTGGGCTACCAGCCCCACAATAGGCCCGCCGATGATCTGCCCGAAAGAGTCCAGCTGTCCGCTGGTGGAAAAGACTGTGGCGCGCATTTTCTCATCCACATGGTCGTTCATCCAGGCGGCCAGCACAGGCTCCTTGATGGTGCGCATAAGCCCCGCCAGCAGGAACATCAACAACATGAACCAAAAGCTCCGCCCCACCGCGAAGAGAACCAGGCACAGGATATACCCGGCGCTGGTGGACATGACCACACTGGTTCGGCTGACAGTCCCTTTTTTCTCCATGCGGGCGATGAGCAACTGAGAAGCCAGAATACCTAAGCCGTTGCCGATAAGACTGATAACACCGAACCAAGTGACGCTGTTCAGCGGCCCGATAACGGGTATTACCGTGTCATCCAGAAAATGAGCGGTGGAGAGCCGGTCAAAGCCTTCACTGGCAAGTCCCCCGCATAGTGTGATTGCTAAGAGCGCCAGCAACACAGGTGCGCCTTTCACAAAGCCCAGGTTGAGCTTGAACAGGCAGACAAAGTCTTTAAGCAAGCCCTGCCGTTCCTCAATAGCAGGGGAGAAGTTGGTTTCTGGCATGATGCGAACCATCACCAGCCCCAACAACAAGCACAAACTGCCCCCCAAGATGACAGGCATTTGCAGGTTTATGTTTCCCAGCAGTGTGCCCAGCACCACGCCCAGAACGCCGCCGATTTGCCCCATTTGACTGCCCCGCAGGAACACCTTGTCTATGGGTTTGTCCTCTTCCTCCGAGGCAATCCACGCCTCCAGAGCGCCGGTGATGAAGGTATCACCGCAACCCCAGACAACCTGGGCCAGCAGAACCGGCGCGAACCACGGTAGCGCACCCTCCATCAGAAAGCCCAGGCCGTAGAGGAACATTCCAATCAGCACCGAGCGCCGACGGCTATACAAATCCGCCACCACACCGGTGGGTATCTCGAACAGAAAGCAGGAGGTCTCCAGAACCGTCCCTACCAGGACAAGCTGGAAAGCATCCAGCTGCACCACCTCCAGGTGGTACACGATGGAAAGCACTGTGGACATAGAAACCGCCAGGGAACAGACAAATCGGAACAGCAGGTAGACAGAATATGCCTTTGAATTTTTAGCAAACATGAAGTTACATTCTCCTTTACTGAAATTAGAACAACATGGCTGTTCTTCTTCGCGATATTATAGCAAATATCAAGCCAAATACAAGAGAAAAACAGCCACCGCCAAATAGTGATGCTCCCCACCCTGCACCTGACATTGTCATAAAACCGCCAACAAAGAAAATACCAATGCCAAGAAATATACCAACACCATAAAAAAGTCCAATTGCCATATCGTACTTATTAAATTGTCGTTTCTCCTTTTTTTCATATGTTTCCATCTTTGTTATTACCTCCTTCGCAAAATCGTCCATGTTGACTCCAAAAAGAAAGCAAATTTTTTTCAACATATTTAAATCGGGTTCATTAACATCTCTCTCCCAATTCGATAGTGCCTGCCGGGTAACATTCAATTCCCCGGCTAGTTCTTCCTGTGTCATTCCCAATTGTGTTCGCAGATGACGTATTTGCTTTCCTGTTGTAATATTCGTCTGTTCCTGGTTCAAAATAGTTTCTCCTCTCTGATACTGATTTTATCAATGATATTTCGCAATAGCCAGCAATGAACGCTTGCATTGCGCAAGACGTTACATTATCTTCTGAAACATATAGCGCACCTTGTCCAGGCGGCTGTTTGGACGGCGGGGCTGGATGACTGGCTTGCCGACAGCGGCCTGATACCCTTTCAGTTCTGTAAGGCATACGCTCTGCCCGTTGGTGTAAAAGGCCAGATCAGTACGGTATGCCTGTATACAGCGGGCGGGAATCTCGCCAGTAAAGACAACTTCATCCTTTTTTACCTGGACCGTTTCGATGGTGGCACAGTATTTCGGTGCATCATGATAAGCCCTGGAAAGATATTCCCGGGGCGCATAGAGGGTGAAGGAGAGATAAGGTTCCAGCAGTTGCGTCCCTGATTCCTTCAATGCCTGTTCCAATACAATCGGGGCCAATGAGCGGAAGTCCGCCGGCGTGCTGACCGGACTGTAATAAAGCCCGTATTCAAAGCAAATCTTACAGTCCGTTACGTTCCAGCCGAACAAGCCCTGCTCCAGCCCGTAACGGATACCATCCCTGACAGCGTTTTGAAAACTCTGGTTCAAGTATCCCAGCGAAACCCGGCTCTCGTATTGTACACCGGAGCCAAGCGGGAGTGGTGTAACAGACAGTCCGATGGATGCCCAAAACGGGTTGGGCGGCACCTCGATATGGATGGTGTGGCTGGCTGCTTTGAGCGGCCGCTCCATATAAATGACGGTGGGTTCCTTTACCACTGTTTCAAGCTTGTATTTTTCCGACAGCAAAGCGGAAACAACCTCCAACTGCACCCGGCCCAAAAAAGAAAGAATGATCTCATGGGTGATGGAATCCACCTCGCAGCGCAAAAGCGGGTCAGTATCCGCAAGTTGCGTAAGAGCGTCCAGCAGCCGTTCTCTTTGCGCTGCCGTTTTCGGCGCAATCGACGTCCGCAGCATGGGGAGGGGGTCCTCACGCCACCTTTTACGAGGGAGCCGGGTTGGGTCCCCTAATACATCGTTTAACCTCACGCTGTCGCTGGGAAGGATAACAATTTCACCCGGATAAGCGGTGTCTGTCCGAACAATTTCCCCTTTGGATGGAATACGCATCTCTGTGATTTTCAGCTTTTCTCTCCCGGCCAGGGCCACCGTATCCCGCAGGCGCAGCGTTCCGCTGTATAGCCGTAGATAGACACGCCGCTGGCCGCAATCTGTATACTCCACCTTGAAAACGCTGCCGCATAGGGCGGCGCTCCCCTGTTCCCCAATCGGTTGGAACAGCCCTGTCACCGCATCCATCAACGGTTGAATGCCAAGGCCCTTTTTGGCGCTGCCATAATAGACCGGGAACAGGGAGGCGTCTTGAACCCGCTGCTGTTCCTCCCGCGCAAGTTTTTCCCGGCTGATTGGTTCTCCTGCGATATACTTTTCCAATAATTCATCGTTATTTTCGATGACCGCATCCCATGCTTCTATGTCGGTATTTTCCTCCAGGACTATTTCCGGGGACAGCGACACCGTCTGCTTGATGATAATATCGGCGGAGAGCTTATCCCGAACAGACTGAACCACGCTCTGCAAATCAACGCCAGCCTGGTCGATCTTGTTGATAAAGATAACGGTGGGAATGTTCATTTTCCGCAGGGCATGGAACAGAATACGGGTCTGGGCCTGCACGCCATCTTTAGCGGAGATCACCAAGATGGCCCCATCTAAAACAGCCAAAGAGCGGTACACCTCCGCCAAAAAATCCATGTGGCCGGGCGTATCCACAATGTTGACTTTACATCTGTGCCACTGGAAGGAAGTGACTGCCGCTTGAATGGTAATCCCACGCTGCCGCTCCAAAAACATGGTGTCCGTCCTCGTTGTCCCTTTTTCGACGCTCCCCGGTTCTGAAATGGCTCCGCTGGCATATAGCAGGCTCTCCGTCAAGGTCGTCTTTCCAGCGTCTACATGGGCAAGAATTCCAATATTGATTATTTTCATGTGATTGTCCTCCCTTTACTGCCCCGAAGGGCATAAAAATCCCCAGCAGTAAAATACTTTTACCACTGGGGATTATAAGTTGCGGACATACACATATACAGCATACACCTGTTTGTGAGTGCTGTTTTTGGGGATATGTCAAAATTGATAAGGCAAAAGTATTCTTGAATTGGGTACAAAAAACTAATCCCCTACAAAAGGGACTATCATAATCCTTTGTTCCCACTATTTGATTATAGTTTTATTTAAGAATACCTTGCCGCATATTTTTTACTCCTTTTCTGGAATTGAATTATTATATCATTATTATATCACATCAGTTTTAGGAAAACAAGTATCTAAAAGAAATTTTTCTTCCCCTTATATGTAACAATCATACCGGCTTCCTAACGTTCAGAATGGTTTCTACTGTCTGCTGCGGTGTTTGGTTGGAATTGTCCAGCCAAAAGCCGATCCGTGGTGTTGTCTGCATTTTACTAAATACAAATTCAATGTATACAGAAAGAAATATATAAGGAGTGGGAGGGATTCCGCCGTAGTCGGCATTGTAGGAAAATCCAAAAGTTTAGATTTTCTCAAAATGCTTATCTTTTGGTCTTTGGTTCGGAATAGTGTAGTGCTGGCGGTCTATCTCTTGTTTTCGGTTGCTTGCTTCCTTACCGTACATGAGCATTTGCACCCGGATTGTCCGTTCCATATCCTTCCAGCAGATTGATCACTCCCCAGGCTGCAAGTCCGGCTCCGATCGCACAAACCAATGTTTTTAAGGTCGTAATTGCCGTTGTAAAAAATGCCATAAGTGTACCTTTGGAAAACTTACATTTTCCAGTCCTTTCTTAGATTTTTTCCAGAAATGGAAGAAAACACTATATAAACCCTGCCTTTTGTGCTACACTAAGCATAGGATTTTCTACTTGGAAAATTCCTCACACGTACAGTCGGTATATTCATTTTCGTCGATGGATACCGACTGTTCCCTTTTTCCAAATTATTCATGATTTCCTCCCATGATCCACTTCCCGACAATTTGTCGAGAAGTTACATCTGATACAATTCCACTTCATCCTCTGGTTTCAGTATCAGATTAGTACTCAGATGTTTTTCAATATCAAAGGTATTCTTTTTGTCATAATCGGACAGATATTTGTAGTTTTTATGTTTGCAAATATCGTATTTATTTGAGAAAAATGGTCTGACACCTCTCACCTGCAGAATACATTTTCCCCCGTCCATGACTGCTATTTCATCTTGGCTCATCAACTCCTTTCCTGTTTTCTGGTAGTTCATTCCATAAGACCGCTGACTGCCTCTCGTATCCGATGTGTTATAAAGATCTATGGTTTCTTTTCCCAAAATCTCCGCTATTTCCTTTAATGTCGTTTTTTCCTTTCCACCCAGGAATAAGGTCGTATCACAGTTCCCTTCGATGGTATCGGCATTATCCTTATAAATTGCCTTAAGCTGAGACTTTGACTGCAAAATAATAGAAGCTGAGATTTCCCGGCTTCTAATCGTAGCAATCAGTTTTTCGAATTTAGGAATTTGTCCGATGTTCGCAAACTCGTCCAGGAGACACCGCACATGAATTGGAAGTCTGCCTCCATATACATCATCAGCTCTGTCACAGAGCAGATTAAAAAGCTGTGTGTACATAATAGAAACAATAAAATTAAAGGTATCATCGGTATCTGAAATAATAACAAACAATGCAGTTTTCCTGTCACCAACCAGATCCAGTTCCAGTTCGTCATAACTCATAAGCTCCCGCAGTTCCGCAATATCAAAGGGTGCGAGTCTTGCACCACAACTGATCAGAATAGATTTTGCTGTCTTACCAGAGACGAAAAGTCAAGGACTTTTTCATCAAATTCAAAAAGAAGTCACATTTTGCGGACTTCCTCACGGAGCAGACGCTTGATTTTGTCCTCCATCGTTTCTTTTGCGGTCTGGCTGAAATGCACACGGACGATATAGGTGGTCTTGCCGATCTGCTTTCTGACAGTCGGGCAAGGGGTACTGTTGGTTGCGGTATTGTTCATTCAAAATCCTCCTGTAAATAAAAAATGCCCGGTGACTGTTCATCATCGGGCGGTGTCGGTATGAGGGAACAAGGCAAGGCGGCAACATTAAGGTATCTATAAGAACCTTGCCGTCTTTGCCACGCTTGCCGTGTTCCTGTTGTCAGTCTCGAAGATAGCAGACCCATGCTGTGCCGTCTTTCTCGGTCACAAGTCTATCCCCGATACGGCTCTTTGCCGTTCTCATGGTGCGTGAGGAAATCCCACGCTCATTGACCGCCTTTTCCAGCTCTGCACTTGGCATACGCTTTCCGTTTGCAAGCAGTTCCAGAATGAGCATTTGCGCCTGTGCGGTCTTGCTCTCGGTCTTGGCGTTGTCTGCCCCGGCAAGAAGCTCGTCAGCGGTAATGTCATAAGCTCCTATCCATTCAAAGCCTTTCTCGTCTCCCAGAGAAAAGGCAAGGGACTGTCCGGGCGGCGCAAGGGAGCTTTTCTCATGGATAAGCACCCTCGTTGTGGGGCTGTCCTTCAGCTTGCCGATAAAGAGCAGACTGCGGACTGCCGCCGTAATGTCGATAGACCCCAATCCCCGGTAGGTGCTTTGCGTTCCTGCGGCTTTGTTCAGGTGTCCTATCAGCACGATAGCGCACCCGGTAGCCTGTGCAATGTCTCCCAGACTGCGAAAGATGGGACGGACTTCATTTGCCCGGTTCATGTCCACATCTGCGCCCAGAAACGCCTGTACCGGGTCAATGATAACCAGCCTTGCGTTGTTTTCCCGGATTGCCCTTGCTATGCGCTCATCGGCAAGGGTCAGCGGCGTGTCTCTATCGTCAATGACAAGCACTCTTTCAAGGTCTGCGTCCGCTTCCATCAGCCGGGGCTTAACGGTATCGCCCAGACCGTCCTCGGCGGTCTGATAGATGATATTGAAAGGCTCAAGGGTCTCCATACCGGGCAAGGGCTTTCGGTTGGTGCAAGCCGCCGCAAGACGCATGGCAAAGTAGGTCTTGCCCTCGCCGGGGTTGCCCTGTATGATCGTCAGCTTTCCAAAGGGGATATACGGAAACCATAGCCAATCCACGCTCGTCAGCTCCACATCTGCCATACGGAGCATGGGGACAGGCTGGGCGGTGGGCAGCTCTCGCAGCGTGATTGTCTCGGCTATGAATTTGCGGCTGGGAATGTCCCCTTGCTGACGGAGAACATCGTTCCAGTCTTTCCTTGCCGGGACAAGGCGAATGACGGCGATCTCGCTGGGAATAGACTGTGCCAGTCGGGTACAGGCTTCGCTTCCTGCGGTGTCGCTGTCAAGGCAGAGGAATACTTTTCGGGTGTCCTTGCGTTCAGAAAGAAAACGGTCAAGGGCTTTGCCCGAAACACCGCCCAGCGCAAGATAGCTTCGGCTTTTCCAGTCCTGCGGATAAAGGCAGATAAAGGACAAAAGGTCTATCGGCGCTTCAAAGACAAAGAGCTGGTTGCCGTTGCCCTCATAGCGGAACGGATAGGACTTGTCAGACCCGGCAATGTCCTGTCTGAATGGGTCTGCCGTTCCTCGCACATGGGCGTATCTCGGCGTACCGCTTCGGTCTCTGCCGACAAACACAACATTGTGCCGCTTTGCGTCCTCGTAAATATCACCGGAAAGAAGAAAAGCCTCAACAAGCGTTTTGTTGAGACATCGGCTTTCTGTGAGATATTGGATTGCTCTGTCGGCTGTTCTGTTGTGCAGGGGCAAGTGAAACTCTGTGGGCGGTGCTGTGCTGGCTTCGCTCTGTCCCTCACCGCTTTCGCCGGTTAAGAGATGGACGGCTTCGGGAAAGGACTTTCCGTAAAACTCCATGACAAAATCAATGGGATAGCCGCCCTTGCTCTGGCTGTGGCGAAACCATTTGTTTCCCCGGACGGTCAGGCTGTCATGTTCTTTCCAGCGGTATTCCCGTCCGCTTTTGATAAGCGTCTCTCCCTGTGTACGGAGAAAATCTTCCAGACTGACGGCGTTTGCCCGGTCAATCTGCGCTTGGGTGTAATTCATCGTGATAGTTCCTCCTTTTTGTGTCGTGTTTGGGGTCGATTTTGGAGCATTTGTTCCTCTGTACGCTCGTTAAATCGGGCGGCAGTATCTACGCATGACTTGACCTTCCAAAGACGGTGTAAATCGTCTCTGACGGTTTTAAACTCGCCATAGGTGGTGTTGTGTGCCTGTTCCAGCTCGTCATACTCTTCGGTCAGCTTTTTCATATCCACCTTGCCGTCTGGGAACTCTCCGCTCAGCTTTCGTCTGGCGGCGTAGAACTGTTTCAGTTCCGCTTCATGCTCTGCCTTGTACTTGGCTCTGGGCTTCTCAAACTTGATTTTCTGCAAGCCGTCATAGACAGGCTTCAAGCTCTGGAAAGCAGCGGAGCTGTCATAGAGCTGCTTAATTGCTTTCATTCGGGCGGTCTGTTCGTCCAGCGTTTTCTTCAAGCTCTCTGTGGCAGCACTGTGTTCGCTGACACGGTGTTCCAAATCTTCAAGGGAGTAAATGCCGTTTGCCCGGAGATAATTGAAAGTCTCGTTCATCTCCTTTAGATTGCTGACCTTGCCTTTCTGCGAATAAGCCCCGGCTCTGCGCTGGGTGTAATAGGCGTTCAGCAGCGAAACAAGGTCGGGTGCCTGCGGCTTGGCAAGCTCTGCTTTTGCTTCGGCAATCCAATCAAACAGGAGAGCGATTTTCTTCTTGATGTCCCGGATAACGGCATTGGTGGCTCTAATCCAGCGATTGAACTCGCCTTTCTCGGTGCGTATGCCTTTCTTCTCCATTGCCCGGACGGTTGCGCCCTCATGGACGGTGGGAAGAAGCTCCACGCCCTGACGCTCATAGCTTCGGTGGTCGATACGAACGTCAAGCCCCTTTTCCACAAACTTGGCGTTGCATAGCTCCGCCCATGTCTGCCGCCAGTATTCCAGCGTTTCGGGACTGCCCCAGTCGGTAGTGGGAACGGCGTTGAACACAAACTTTCCGTCTGCGTCCCGGATACGGTTGCCGTCCTCGTCCAGCTCATACACCCGGCGTTGCTTTAGTCCCCATTTGCCGTTCTGCTCAATGGGACGGATAGGGCAAAGAACATGGAAGTGCGGATTTGGTATGCCGCCGTCCTCCCGGTCGGGCTGGTGTACGGCGAAGTCAACCACCATGCCCCGGCTCACAAAGTTTTCCAATAAAAATTGCCTTGCAAGAGCGATGTTTTCCTCAAGGGAAAACTCATTCTGCAAGGCAATGTCAAAGCTGTATGCGAGCTGGGCGTTCTTTCCACGCTCGGCTTTTTCCACGGCGTTCCATAGGGTCTGGCGGTCTGCGTATTCGGGCGGTGCATGGGACGGCAGGAGAATATCGGAGCAGATCACGCCGCCCTTGCGGGTGTAGTCGCTGTATTCGCCGTAATACTCGCTATACAATCGCTCCCCAGCTCGGTAGGCGGCAGAAGCAATAGCGGACTGTCCTGCGCTTCGCTTAGTCTGCGTGACGCTCAGATGAAATAGTGCCATCGGCTTTCAACTCCTTTTCTCTGTTTGCTTGGCTGATATGGGTAATCGCCATGTGACGGACGGCTCGCTGGACTTCGGACAGGGAAAAGATGTGTTCCATCAGCTCTGTCATTTCGGTGCGTGTGAGATCTTTGACCTCCGGGGCAAGGCTCTCAATCGTGCCGCCCAGATTGCAAAGGCGGTGGGTGCGCTTGGTGCGTTCGCCTTTCTCCAGATACTTCTTTCTGTTCTCCAGACGCTCCAGCTTGTGCTGTTCCTGTGCAAGCTGCGTCTCGGCTCGTTCCTTTTCGGTTCGGAGCTGTTCAAGAGTTTTCGGTTTTGTCATTGTGATTGACCTCCTTTTTTGATTTTTGGGATAAAAAAAGACCGTTAACTTTTCGCACATTGCGACCAGTCAACGGTCTGATTTTCTGTATTTAATTACAGGTGTTACCACCTATCGATTTTTGATTGCACTTTGCGCCTAAGCCTAAACCAAAAGCGGTTTGAGTAGCTATCGTTATGCACTAACACTTCGTAAGTTGCCATCGTTCCAGAAGAAAACACCATGCCAAATATTCCAACTGCTAAAGCTAAAAAAGCAAAGGCATGGTAATCTTTCCACAGAGTATTTCCACGCACCGTAAACACAAGTAACAGCAACCCTGCGATATACAAAACGGTACTGGCAATAGCCACTATCACATATTTTTTCTTTTGCGACTGGTATTCATTTGCAAGACCTTTTAAAAAATCATAATCAAAAATCAACGGCTCTTTTCTCAAAACTTTGTATTCATCTTTGGGGATAAATGCTGATGTGACAAGTGCAATAATTCCTGCAAGTATGCAAATGGACATACCCAACACTTTCCATGCAGTCGCTGTCTGAAACACGGTGTAGGGTATTCCAGCTAAAGCAAACAAGGCGAATCCGGCACCAAAATATTTGCAAGTTTTTTTCTCGTTGGCGATATAGCCAACAGCCATTTCTCTACTTACATAATAGCCTTTTTCATCTGCGCTACTTTCCGTTTTTTCGTCTTTCAGTAGGAAGTCAATAGATACCTCAAAGACATTTGAAAGCAACAGCAGTTTCTCTGTTTCTGGATATCCTTGATTATTCTCCCACTTGCTGATTGCTTGTCGGGTTGTTCCCACAAACTCTGCAAGTGCTTCTTGTGAGAGATTTCTTTCTTTTCTGAGTTTGTAGATTTTTTCTCCTAAATTCATAGGTGATACCTCCTTTGGTTTTGATAGCATAATTCTACCAAAGCGAGGTGTCATTATCTATCTTTCGGGAAATGCACTTTGTCAACTTCAAGTTGCAGATATGTTTTCCAGTGCATAACTGTCCTTTTTCAAACTTGCTGGCGGCGAACGGTTTGTCAAAACCGTTTGCGGACGGCAAGTACACAGGGGATAGTCGCTTTAGCGGCGCAAGGGGGTGTAGCCACCTTGACGGAACGAAGTGACGAAACATTCTCGGTCGAGCAGTTTTCTTCTGCTGACCGGAAATGAAGCTCCGCAGGACGCACTACTCTCGACAGAGAGTATAGAAGTGCGCCCTTTAGTTCCTAAAGGGATTTTCTTCTGACCCAAATTATATAAAATGTAGATCAAGACATTTCTAAGAGGTACTCTCAGATTTTCACAACATAAGGTTCATCTTCAATAATACCCTGATCGTGGGTAACAATGATAACCGTTTTACCTTCTTCATTGAGTTCGTGCAATAACCTCATAACAATATCTCTATTTTTCTTGTCAAGTGAGCCAGTAGGTTCATCTGCCAAAACAACAGAACATTTTTTCATCATAAGACGAGCTAAAGCAACTCTCTGTTGTTCACCACCGGAAAGCTGATAAACTTTTTTGTTAACTTCCTTTGATAACCCCACACGATTAAGAGCTTCTTTAAGTGATACTTTAGTTCGGCTTGATTTTTTAATCAAACTTAAATTTTCTTTAACTGTCTTATTTTCAAGCAGTGCAAAATTCTGAAAAAGAAACCCCACTGTATCCGCAAAAAAACTGTTTTTATTTTTAAGCCGGGTAATATTCAGCCCTTCGATTATGATACTGCCGCTATCCGGTTTTTCGATACCACCAATCATATTGAGTAAAGTGCTTTTTCCACTGCCGCTATCGCCGCTGATTACTACAAAACTTCCATCCGGAATTTCTAAATTAAAGTTAGAGAAAATTATTTTCTCTCCAAATGCTTTATTTAAGCCACGAATTATAATCATAAACATCCTCCCTTCAATGACTTTGAGATATTTGTTTTTTCAACCCACATAATATTTGTGAAAATGATTGCCATTTCAATAATGGTGAGCAACGCTCCAATCAGTAAAGCAATCCCGACACTTGCGTTAGATATAAAAATTGAAACAATGCAAATCAATATCACAACGGCTATATTTTCTAAGAGATTAACGGAAATAAATCTTTTGTGCCTTTCATAAAAGCGATAGCCCAAAACCTTTTTGAGGGAGATTTCCATCGCATTAAGTCTAAATTCCATTTTCACTTCAGATATGATGATAGCGATATCTAACAGCAATACTAATACGCAAAGAGAGCTTATAAAGCCAATCAGTTTCACGAGGAAACTATGACTATAAATGTAATCCTCTCCGACATTCGTCAGCATAAAATAGTGTGAACCAAGCTGTTCTGAATATTTTTTCGCAACACTGCGAATTGTGCTTTCATCGCATCCGTAGATTACCTCACCATTATATGTTCCTGTTTCGATATAACTTCCATTTAAAGCAACAGCCTCATTTGCCTGATAAATCACAATCGGATTTGTTACTCTTGACAATCCGTCAATAGCCTCTTCTCTGTTCGAATTGAGATAATAAAATTGTTCTCTGCCAGAATATTCTTTATAAACAACACGCAGTTCTTCTGCATTTTGGGTAAGAGAGCCAATTTCCTCTTTTGCGATATCTTTGTATGATTCCGCATTTCTTCCCTTTGGCACGAAGACCACGATATCCTCTTTTTCATCATCTTCAGTAAGCATATCAGAAAACCCTTGTAGCATATCTCTGGCATTATGATTTACAAAAATATAATTATCCGTATCGCTTATCCGGCTGCCTATGCAGACCACCGGATTTATCGTGTTGTATTCATTTTCGTAAAGGTCATTCCAAAATTTGCTCTCTTTGGATTCCTCCTCATTTTCTTCAAAAGGAGGTTCAATCTGCATAACTCCAAAATAATAATCATTATAATGATTTTCTAAAAGAGTAGTGTTTGTAAGTAAATTACCTTGAATGCTACTGAGATTTGTAGTTATTGTAAAAATTGTCATAGCAGTAGCAAATACTTTAAGACCGTTCAGAAGATAAAACATACCTTTTTTATCTGAAGCATTGGCAAAGGCTTTTTTTACATCAAAGCGGACAAAAGCAGCATAAGGAATTACGGAAAGAACTGCTCCGGCACAATACACTGCCAAAATGAGATGATCTTCATACGCTCCCGATATAAATTGAGAAACAAGCAACTTTGCTAAGACGAATAATGCAGCATATGAAATCATATCAGCCACTACAGCTTTTAGAGCAATCACAGCAGCATTTTCGCCCAGAGAAGCTCGTACAACTACTTCCTTTTGCCTGCGTATCACCTCAATCATATTAAGTACAATCATCAATATGGCAACCAGGCCCCAAACAATGAACATCATATCAGTTTCGGTTGATTGCCAAAACTCTGGCTGCGATATAGAATATTCTTTTGCCAAATCTTGATATGTGGCAATAATGTCATCATCATCACCGATATAGCTGACCATTATTTCCTGTCCATTGCCTGTGTTTTTTGCTTCTCTAAAATCTTCAAATTCTATTACGGTGATTCCACCTATCAAAGCCGTATATGTTTTTTCCTCAATATCCATTGTGCTTTTAAGACTATCCCGAACAACGGTATCATCACCATAAATATAAAGTCTTGTCTGATAATTAGAAACTCTCTGATTAAAAGTCGAAAAAATATGAACACCATGCTTCTCAGCTGTATCTTCTGCATTGGCTAAAAATGAATCCATATCGTCATTAGTAGTTGTGTATCTGGACGATAAATAATAAGCACCATTAAAGTTCCAGAGCATATTTTGATATACTTCAGCTTGCATAACAAAAGCAAAAATAATCGTAATCAACAGCAATATATTTCTTATATGTTTCATTTGAAATTCTTAAACCTCCTTTGAATAGGTAACAGACACACGATTGCCCAAAATACTAATATGGATTTTTTCATACAACCACATTCTCTTGTTAGATTCTAATTTTCCGTTTTCTTTATTCGCATAAATTGTACCATAAAACTCGTGAACAATTCTACCGCAACTTTGGACTACATGAGAAAAGTCCGAACAGTTTTCTGCCCGGACTTCCTCGCTCAATCATAAATCAATTCCGCTTTCACAATCTCCTCTGCCTGTGCCTTGCAAGCGTTCATCTGCCGCACCCATTCCATTTGGTTTTTGGCTTTTAGTTGCTCGGTCACGCCGTTTTGCTCTGCCAGTGACCGCACGATCAGCTCCATGCGGTTTCGTGCCGCTTCGTCAATCTCGGCGCAATGCTCAAAGAGCTTGCCGGATAGCACCAGCTCATTGAACAGTATCGGACGGTGCATTTCCAGATACGCCTTGCGAAGTCTGCCGTAGTGTCCGAGGGGCTTGGTCTTGCGGATAACGATGTTCGGGATAAGATAATCGCCGTTCTGTGTATAAGTGATATTCATGCTGTTTGTACTCCTTTCATCGGCTCTCTCTGCGGTAAACTGCTGACAGGGACGAACACTCCCTTTGCAATATCCTCCGCACGAATAGCGGCTTTCTTGGCTTCGATTTCTGCCTTTTTTCTCCCCTTGATTTTGTCCTCGTATCGCTTCTGCGCTCCGCTGGCTTTCCGCTTCAAGTAGTTCTGATGAAGCCTGTCCTTGCGTTCCTCACGCTTGCGGATTTCCTCTAATTCCTCCGGGGTAAGCTCCGCTTCTCCAAACGCCGGGGGAACGAATCGCCCAACAAAATTGAAGTAAATCTCGACCTCCTGTGTGGTCTGTATACTGCCTTTGCGGTCACGCTCATGCACAAGGATTTTCTCGATAAACTCGTTGAGCATGGCAATGGTCAGCTTGTCGAAGTTCTCGTATTTGTCAATCAGAGCGATAAAACGGTCAGCGTCCTTTTCGTGCTTTTCATAACTCCTGATAGCCTTTTCCAGAGCAGAGATTTCATCGGTAAGCTCGGCTTGCTCCTTTGCGTATTGAGCGTCCAGAGTGGCGTATCTGCTGTCGGACAGCTTTCCTAAAATGTTGTCCTCATAGATTTTGCAGAGCAGAACTTCCAGATCGGAAACTCTCTGCTTTGCGGCGGCAAGGCGTGTCCGCTGTTTCCTGACCTCTGTGGTCTGCTGGCTGGACTGTGCTTCCTGCACCACACGGACAAACTCGGCTCGGTCATGCTTGGCATATTCTGCAATGGCTTTCAGCATTTCAGAGACAAGGGACAGCACCACATCTTCATTGATACGGTGCTGTGTGGCGCAGAGCTTTCCGACCGGGATTTTGCTGTACTGTGAGCAGGTATATTGAGAGATACGCTTGCCGTTGTTGGTGCGGTGGACATACATCTTGCCGCCGCAATCGGCGCAATAAAGCAAGCCTGTGAGGGGAGCTGCTTCGCCCCAGCCGTCCGGGTAGCGTCTGACATTCCCACGGATTTTCTGCACAAGGTCAAAGGTCTGCTGGTCAATGATAGCTTCATGGGTATTCTCGAAAATCGTCCATTCGTCCTCCGGGACATAATGGCTTTTCTTGTCCTTGAAGTGCTTTCGGGTCTTGAAATTGATGGTGTGTCCCAGATATTCACGCTTTTCAAGAAGGTTGCAGATGGTGGAAGAACCCCAGCCGTACACATCTTTGAAAGTCTTATTCTTGTTCACGCCCTCGCCGTGCTGGGCAAGGTAAGCGGACGGAATGAGGATTTTTTCTTCTTTCAGCTTGCTGGCGATCTGATACGGACCGTAGCCCTCAATCGTCATGGCAAAGATACGCTTGACCACCTCTGCGGCTTCGGGGTCAACCAACCATTGGTCTCTGGCTTCGTTCCAGAGATAGCCGTAAATGACTGTGCCTGTGAGGTGCTTGCCGGACTTGCCTTTGGACTGGAAAGTGGAACGGATTTTACGGCTGGTGTCTCTGGCGTAATACTCGTTCATAATGTTGCGGAAAGGGGTAAAATCATCGTCCCCTCTGGCACTGTCCACGCCGTCATTGATGGCGATAAGGCGAACGCCACGCTGACGCAGGATTTCCATAATCTGACCGACTTTCAGATAGTCACGACCCATGCGGCTCATGTCCTTGATACACAGGTACTCCACATTCCCGGCTTCCACTTCTTTCATCATTGCTAAAAATCCGGGACGGTCAAAGCAGGTGCCGCTAATGCCATCGTCCGTGAAATGGACAATGTTTGTAAAACCCTGCCGTGCGGCGAACTCCTCCAACATTGCTTTTTGATTGGATATGGAGTTGCTCTCACGCTGCTGGTCATCATCTTTGCCAAAGTCATCACGGCTCAGTCGTTCGTACAGAGCAGTGATTTTCTCGTTTTTTCTCATAACTTGCGCTCCTTTCTTCGGTTTTAGGTTGTGTGTTCTAAGAGACTTCCCAACCGCTTGATTAAGAAGTCTTTTAGAGCATACAACACCGGCGGCCAGCTTGTATTTTTTGTACTGCCTTACCGCAAAATGGTTCGGGTCTTTCTGCTCCAGTTCATCAAACATCAGATCTACTGGATTCTTGAAATTCTCATCATCTTCCCTGGCTTCTGACGCATTGATCATTTCCAACAGAGTATTAAAATTTTTTTCTTCTTCCCTGCCTTCATACCAGATATAGCCAATCAGGGCACAATAATAGAGTTTTTCCGCCTTTACCCAAAAATCCTCACCTGATTGCTGCCCTTCACCTTTGGTATTAGCAATAATGGTTGTTACCAGTTTTAGAATATCTTTTTCACTGCGGATATATACAAACGGATTATAGTGCATGGATTTTTTGAAGTTAATTGTATTCAAAACTTTGATTTTATACGGTTCATATATAACTTTTCCCTCTTTGTCCCGCATGATTTTTCCATTCTCATCCGTCATTGGACTGCCTTTTGCCAGCATACTGCCAACTTCCAGAAGCACAGTTCCCTTTGGATCAGTAATCACATAAGAGCTGTGCATCTGCATAATGTTAGGCTTTACAAAAAATCTGGTTTTTCCAGAACCGGAACCGCCAATTACCAGAATGTTTTTATTCCTGGCGTATTTCGGATTCTTTGGTCTGCTTGACATAGTAAGACTCTCTGTTTCTGTGAGAATAATATTATTTTCAAATTCAGGATCAGCATATGGTCGTATATCTTTTTCTGTTCCCCATCTGGCAGAACCATACTCCACACCCAGCCGATATTTCCTGGCATTTTTCGTGCGGTAAATAATAATAAACTTTACAGCCACGCCTCCTGTAATTCCCCAAAACAGATCCATATGATTCAAGCTTGGCCAGAGATTCCGAAATGCCAGTTCAAAATAAGTAATAGTGTTCATAAATTTATCCCAGGAAGTTGCTCCGGTGTTTACCCGATACAGCCAGGCAATCTTATTGAAAAAATAAGCAAACATCAGATAGGGGAAATTAGCTAAAAACAGCTTTTTCTGATCTGCCCTCTTCAATTCACTTGCCTTATCCGTAATCTGATTTTTCACATCCGCAAGAATTTTTCCTGGGATACTCTCTGAAGAAAAAAAAGCTTTTCCAGATATTTTTCTCTTTTTCGGAGAGCCTCTGATATGCTGAACTTTTCCTCTTTTCTTCTTATGCTGCTGTTTTTTCTCCGTCATAAACTCTGCCCTCTGTCTTTCTGCTGTTCTCTTGCTCGTTCTCTGTTCTTTCCTTTAGACACAGCATCCTTAAAGTGCATAAGTTTTTTCATAATAGATGGTTTATCCTTTTTATTCATCTGTACACCCAAATATTTCTTAAATGCCAGATTCATCATTTCTGTATCCTGCCCTTTAAAGAACACATAGTAAGTCGGTGGCTTGGTCGAACTGTCTTTTTTCAAGGCAAAATCTAAGCGGTATTTCTTCGCCACACGCTCAAAAGACTTGATATTTCCATCTGTGATTTCAATATTGGATAAACCAGAACCCTGGCTTTTCAGTTCTTTGTATGACTGTTTTCCAACCTTGTAAGGATTCTTTCCCTTTTGCTTCTGTCCTGACAGATACTTCCGCAGCATATTTTTTAACACGTCGGCAGTCACTCTTGCAGTTTTAACCGACAATGCGATTGTTTTCTGTGTAACTTCTTCCTGCAATTTGCACGCCTCCTTTCGATTCTGATCCGCAAATTACGGTGGTACTAACAGATGGGGGAGATATATTTTCATTGGAATTTGACTCCTTTCCACTTCCCGACAAATTGTCGAGAAGTCATGGGTTTTAATTTTCCACTGTCTGCTTCAATAAATAAATTGTGCTGAACTGCACATATAACTTTTCTTCTTCCCAATCCATCTGATCCATCAGCAGGCATTGGAATAATACATCTACATCCTGCAATTTATAAATCCTGTTGCACGTTTCTGACAAACCTTTTAATTCCGGAATCTCTTGCATCGCATTTCGTCTGTGCATAAGACATTGCAAGTATAATGCTTCAAGATGTTTCTGGCTGAAAATAAGTGCTGTCGTATCCTGTTCATTGACTGTACATTTACGTTTTTCTAACTCTTCTTGGGAAATGTCCAGAAAACATCGGATATTTTCGACATATACATCACCATCAAATGTTGGATGCTTTTTCTTAATCCATCGTTTTGCCGCTACCTCCATATTCTTTCTGTCTCGATCAGATCTGGCACTACGGAAATTCAGCCTTTTGCCCATTTCTGCATAGATATTACTTTTCACCTGCCGCTCTGCCAAAGCTGCGTATTCTTCATTGCGAAAAAAATAATCTAAAAGTTGGTTCATCTTAGCCTGACTATCTACCAAATGATAACATTCCTCGGAAACCCCCAAACCTGCAAATGCAACTGGCGCACTTCCTTTTTTGATTTCTTTTTCAATTACTCTTAAAATGTCTCTCTGTGATTCCATTTCTCGGTTTCCTCTCTCTTCTTCATTTTTCTGATTCTTTTCACAAATCATCAATAAATTTTCATCTGCTCTTTTCGCTGTCAGTGTCAGTGAATAACAAACAAAGATCAGCAACAGTGATACCAATGCACTTCCAACACCAATCATAAAAACTTTTCCCCCACCAATACATGAAGCAATCCGTCCCATTTAAAAAACGGACTGATTTTTTTCAGCATAGCAATCAAGTCCGCTTCATTTTCTATTTCAATATCCAAAAATTCTATTACACTAATTTCAAGTCCATCCGCAATTTTCTTTAATTGTTCTACTTTCGGCTTTCGTATGCCTATTTCATACTTCCGAATTGTATTCACATTAATTCCTGTTCGTTCTGCAAGCAGCTCCTGCGATAGCCCTCTCTGTTTCCGAAAATAACGAATCTTTTCATTTATCTCCATGTCTTTCATCTGTTGAACTTCTCGACAATTTGTCGGGAAGTTGTTCCCTTTCCCTGTTTTCTTTTCCTTCATATCCATACATAGATATTTCCTCATCCAATAGCCTTGCAACCATAAAGCAACAAGACAGCAAAAACAAAAGCACTATTCCTGCCATAATAATAATTATCAAATCAATCACATCTCATCCTCCTATGTAAGCGGTACAGAAAAAGCAGCCTTGACAGACTGCTTTTTCAATCACCATATTCTATTTTTGTTCTCATGTAAAAAGGCTTCCGAAATTGTGCGAATCCCAAACGCTAATCCATCTATGTAAGCGTCTCTCTGTTCTGTTTGTTTAAGATTTAAAGTATATTCCTTGTAATCCTCAAACATTGCCTGCAGATCCGGACTCATTAGACTTATCATTTCCTTTTCTAATGTTTCACACAGTTCCTTTGTCTCTTCATAACTTTTACTTTGTGTCTCACATTGATTCATTGGATAAATGCTATAATACAATTTTTCCAGTTGCTTTTCGCTCATTTTTGATCACCATTTCTTTCAGTCTTTTTATGATCCATATAATTCCAGAAATGCCGTTTTTTAGCAAAATGCCTGCTACAGCTAATAATCTCCAGGCAAGAACCCCTATTCCAATCAAACTTCCTACCATCAGTTTAAGTACCACCAAACCAAGCATTTCCCCTGTCCCCACATTTCTTGGAACGACCAGCAAAAACATTTTCTGGATTCCGAAAGGTATTCCCACAAAAAGCAATAATTTTCTCCAGTCTAATATTTCACCATTCATGCACATAGGGTGAACAATTAAGCAGATAATCATAGCTATTGCACCAGGAATTATCAATTTTGTTATAATTTCTTTTCCTCTCATATGCCACCTCCGTACATATCATGATTTACTTTTGCCTGGTAATAATTGCCTATTGTCGTTATTGAATTCATAAGACAGGTAAGCAAGTACGCTTTTATGTTCTTTACTTCCCTGGTATTCTCATGCAGACAATCAAGTACATACTCTATGTGGCTTTCTTCCAGCAACAATAATCTGCTTTTTACGAACTGATATGGGTATTTCACTCCACTGATCGTAATATTCTCCCGTTCTATGCTGATTGTTTCCACAATTAGTGCCACAATTTCATCCAACTGTTGCTGTTCCCCTAGTCTGCATCGTTGTACAAGACAGTCATATTCAATATTTCTTTTTACAAGTGCAGTATTCATCTGGAATAACTCCATCTCTTCCATCAAATCCATTGACTGCTGTTCGGAAGAATCTGAAAGATTGATAAGATCAGTATTATTCCTGTCCGTATTACTAATATCAGTATAATTATATTTAGTATTAATTGGGTCGATTTTTCCGACCTCTGTAGTTCTGATTTTTCGACCACGATAAGTCGTATTTTCCGACCTCTTGAAGTCGGTTTTTCCGACCCCTTGAAGTCGATTTTTCCGACCACGATAAGTCGATTTTTCCGACTCCGATAAGTCGACTTCTTCGACCTCTCGATTTTGTTGAATACTCTCTTCGGATTCATCATTGTTTTTAACATCTTTTGATGTCCTTAAAATAAAGTTCTTTACATAAATAATATCCGGTTTACCAAATCCTTGTTTGACTCTTTCAATTAATCCGATTCCCTTTTTGGTATCCAGTTCTGCAAGCGTTTTCATTGCTTTATCTCTTCCACAATTCATATACTGAATAACCTGTTCAACAGTAAAAATAATATAAACCTTACCCTCTTCATCAAACCATTGATGTCTGATAGATAAAGCCATTCTGTCCAGCATCAGCCCATAAAGAACCTTTGCATCGCTGGACAGATTACGGAAATATTCATCTGTGAATAATACTTTGGGAATACGGTAAAAAGCAAACTGTTCCGATTCATAATCGTGAAAATAACCAAACTCTATTTTTGTGCTTTCGGATTTTGCCATTTTGCTTTCCCTCCTTCCCTCGTTATTGGCTTTTCTTCCAGTTATCAAGCAGTTCATAGATAACCTGTTCAATCTGTTCTCTGTTATATTCCTTTGGAAAATACTTTCGTATTTTCTTTTCAGTTAAAGTAACTTTTCCTGTCTCTGTTTTCTTTTCATTCAGAATAAGCTGTACCGCTAATTCTGTCAGATTACCTTCATCGCTGTATTGCTTCAGTTTTGTCGCCATTGAACCTGTAACAGAGCTTGCTCCAGACACTATGCAGTCTTTCACCCAAATCTGCTCCGTTTCTGATAAATAGGTTAATGAAACACCTACTGTAAAATTAATCTTTCCTTCATCCAACAATTTCAGCAATTCCGGAATAAGACAGGTCAAGCGTATGTAACGCTGAACGGTTCTTCCACTGTCACCGGCAGCCTGTCCAACCAGATCTGCACTGTCAACAGAAGCTGCGTTTTCGTCTTTTATGCCCTGATGTTTTACTGCATCCATCTTCATCTTATAAGCATATGCCTTTTCGCTTGGAAGCAAATTTTCTCTCTGTATATTAGAATCCACCATAACGATTACGGCTTCATCATCGGTATAGTTCCGTATGAGTACTGGCATTTTACTTTTTCCAGCCAGTTCGCAACCACGTTTTCTCCTGTGACCAGCAATCAGTTCATATCCTCCCTCTGCGCGAGGACGTACCAATGCAGGATTTAAGATGCCATAATTCTTGATACTTTCTACTGTTTCAGCCATTTTTTCATCATCATTTACATGAAATGGATGATTTCTAAAAGGATGTAACTCATTTAATGGCACTTCAACAATCTGATTAAGAGTATTCTGTTCAGCTTCATTGATTCCAAGCAATTCATCATAAGAAGTAAGCTGAATTTCTTTCTTAGGTTTACGCATGATTCAGCACCTCCTGGACAAGTGCTTGATAACTGTACGCACCTTTTCCTTTTGCATCGTAAGAAAAAATACTGACACCTTCTGATGCAGTTTCGGCAAGAGCTTCTGTTCTTGGAATTGTCTGATCAAAAATTATAATCTCTGCTCCATAAGCATCTCGTACTGCCTGCTTATTTCTCTTTGAATTATTATAATGACTGCTGTCCATTGTAAACAGAATCCCTTCAATCTGTAAATCAGGATTAAATCTCTGATGAATGCCTTTCACAACTTTCAGTAATTCCATGAGGCCATCTGCCGCATAGTATTGAGGCTGCACCGGAATCAAAACGCTATCAGCTGCACTTAACGCATTAATTGTCATCATTCCCAACGAGGGCATACAATCAATCAGGATATAGTCATAATCATTTTCCAAAAGTTCCAGATATTCTTTTAAGACTTTTTCTCTGTCCTCTACCGTAAATAATGACATGTCCATTCCCGAAAGAAGTTTATTAGATGGAATTACATCTATTCCTTCCTCATGGTGTAAAATTGCTTCCCTGGGATCAAATTCTAATCCCATAATGATATTTTCCATCATTGTTTTCAATGTTACCCTTAAGTTCTTTGGAAAACCAAGTCCCATTGTCAAATGTCCCTGTGGATCAGCATCTATCAGCATTACACGTTTTCCAACCTTAGACAGTCCTACTCCAAGATTAATAGTGGTTGTAGTCTTTGCTACTCCACCTTTTTGATTTGCGATTGCGATTATTTTGCACATGATATAATTCTCCTGTTTTTCTACTATTTTTTATTTACATTACTTTTTTCAATTTCAGCATAAGCTCTATAATATTTGCTCGTCCCTTTATTGGAATAAAGTTCCGATAATTCCATAACTTCAATTTTAGGATGACGCTGCAGGATTTTCTGAAACCATGCAATATCATTTTTTGTTCCCATCAGTCTCACTTTCAGCATTAATCTATTCCTCCAAGCATGGCATGTAACTTTTGATTGTACACTACATATTCCGGATAACGGATCTGTATTGCCTGCCAAAAATATGGTGCATATACACAGCAGAAGATATCCTCTACTGTATACTGTCTGCACTCGTTTACCTGTTCCTCTGCATCTTCATAATCCCAAACGCTTGGCGTGCTGTTACAGTACAGATTAAATGCCATCCTTACCACTTTTAAGCTACCGCTTGTCTGCCATCCTTCATGTAAACATTTCGTTTTAACAGACCCCGTTTTAAAATTATAAATTCTGTCAGCATTTTTTCTGGTATCTCCATTAATACCCAGACAATAACACAATGCCTTATGGTACACATCCTGATACCGTACTTCTTGTAATTTTTCATAGTAGAATTTTTCATGTGCATCACTGATAAAAATAATGTTTTCTGCTCCTAACGCTGTACTTTTCATTTTGAACCTCCTTGAAATAAAAAAGGACCTTACCAATTGTTCTACCAATTAATAAGGTCATACTATATGTTACTTTTCTAAATTCGTGCTAGGGATTCCTCTTTAGTAAAAACTTAGTAAAACATCCCTACTGGTTCAAAAATATACTGTAAAATCAAGGTTTTTCAGAATTTTGCTAAGGTAGTGCCGTGGCAGATAAATAATACTTTTATCAAAATGTAATTCCTCCTAAAATGCGCTGTCCTGCACCGATTTGCTCCGATTTATCTCGCCTGTTTTTAGGGTGTAACAGCATCTACTCTGTCACAGTTTTCCCGAAACAGGGCAAAATGGAGCAAGTTACGGCAGGCTGTAGTAGTAAAATGGTAGTAAAAATCGGGGTGTTTTACTACCGCTAAGATTTTATTTATCCCAAAAGTGTTTTATCTTATACTGCCATATAGCTTTTCTGACTGCTTTATCAACTTCTTTGGCTCTCAAATTACGCACTTCTGCAGGTTGCTTGATATCTTCCATAGTATCATATTTTGAATTATAAATTTTAATAAACATTTTTATATAAGTTGGATCATAACCTAAATAATCTAACAGTTCATTCCAATACATAGCCATAAAACGCAAATCTATAAAATAAGTAGATAACCTATTTCCTAAATCGTTTAGTTCCTTTTCATTTTTCTCCAATTCATATTTTTTGTATAATTCCTTGATTTCCGGATAATTTTTCCTCAAATTTGGCAATCTATTTTTTATATTATTCACAATACTAAGCAGCTTAAAATTTAGATTAATAAGAAAACAAGACTGTACTGAATCAATAAGAAGATCATTATTTTCATAAGACAAACTCAAGGTGATTATATCCACATCACCACTATTCTTTTTATAAAATTCATAGAACATCAATGACTCTCTTCTTCTCTTATCAAGCACATCTTCATCCGGCATTCTTTCCACTTTTTCAGGGATTTCGTCCTTCAACTTACAATATATTTCTATTCCATCATAAACATCTTCTATAATCTCATTACATCTAAAATCCTTCTTCAGCATCTTTTTACTATGATAGACCTGAGTAATATAAATAATCAAAACCGCTAAAATACTACATAAGATGCTGCTGACATACGAATTCTTCATAATTGATACTATCGTTTTAAATACAACACATGTACTAAGTCCCTTAAAAACCTCTATTTTAATTGCAATTGCTATAAGTAGCATGAGACAAATCATTAATAACACAAACATTACCTGTCTATACAAAGATTTTTTCAATAATTCACACCTCCATTACTCCAGCCTTTTAATCTTTCATCAGTTTACCACAATTTCTCCCACGTCACAATAAAAACAGCCACATAACGCAGAAAGGGCAGTTGCTCGGATTCAATCCAAGCAACTACCCTTTCATATCAAAATTCTTTCTATACTACTTTGAACATCTTCTGAGTCACAGGCTTCTCCCCAATGGTCTTTTCCAATTCCTTCTTGGCAGCGTTCAGTTCCTCCATACGAATCATCTCGTCTTTCGCATCCTCCAACCCCAAATGGGTGTATGTGTTCATGGTAACGCCGATGTCCGAATGCCCCATGAGGTACTGCAGCGTCTTTGGATTCATTCCCGATTTTGCCATATTCGAGCAATAGGTGTGTCGGCATACATGAGGCGTAATGTTTGGCATCTGCACTCGGTAAATGTCATTGTATCTACCGACCATATGGTTGAAGCGGTGCTGCCAGTGCATTGCCACAAGTGGCATTCCATTATCATCGTAAAATAGAAATCCACTATATCCGTCTATGGTTTTCTCCACTTTCGGTGCATTTCTGTCCTCAATAATTGCCTGAAACATCTGTGCCACATCCTCTGTAATCGGCAATACTCTTGTTCCGGCATCCGTCTTTGTAGTTTCTATGATGTATCGCATATCCGATGTTCTCTGCAATTGGTGGTCGATATTTACAGTTCTGTTCTCAAGATCAATGTCCTTTAGTGTCAGTCCACAAAATTCCGATATTCGCATTCCCGTATGAAAGAGTATGTACACCACTTCATAGTATTTACAGTACACCACATCGTCATGCACAAACTTTAGGAACTTTCTCATCTGCTCTTTTGTGACTGCCTCTCTTGTGACTGCGTCGTTTACCAATACCCCGGCAAACTGGAATCCGAATGGATTCTTTACCAGAATGTCATCATCCACCGCCATCTGAAAGGCTGGTCGCAGCACTCCCCGGATGGTATGAATGGAACTGTAGCTTTTCCCATCTTCCTGTTGCAATTTTATAAGGAACAGCTTTGCATCGGAAGTTTTCACACTTCGTATCGTCTTTTTGCCAAATGTTTCCTTCGCAAGCAATCTCTGTACTGTAACATATCCCTGTTTCGTGCTTTGCCTTACTCCGGTCTTTGTTTTCAAATATCGGTCTACCAGTTCACAGACTGTCATCTGTCCGTCCACGATATTTATAAGCAAATCTAAATCTGTGTTTACCTGTTTTTCCAATTCACGAAGGGAAAGGCATGGTTTCTTGCCCTTTGGAAGTTTGTCCGTAGGCTCCAGTTTCCAACTGTATACAAAATGTGGTTTTCCATCAATGTGATATTTATATTGATATTTTCCGTCTGCTCTTATGCTTTCTCCCGGTCTTAATACTCTACGCTTGGAATCCCGCCTTGTCTGACCTCTTCCTGACTTTGCCATTATACCCGCCTCCTTAGTTCTGGATGGTTATGCAGATACCTTTCAAAGGCTACCCGAAGAATCAGCTTGCGTTCTCCGTAGTATGCCAGAAAATCTTCTCCATCCGTATTATTCAATAAATCATAAAATTTTCTCCGGCTCAGAACAAAATATTCAATTGCCTCTGAAGGATTCAAAATATCCTTTTCTGCTAAACTTGGTCTTGCCATAAAAGTACTTCCTTTCTGTCAAAAGTGGCTGTTTTCAAGGGTTTTCGGGGTCATTCTATGTTCGCTCTTATGCCCTGTAATAGCAACTACTTTCGGCAGATAAAAGGAACTATATTTCTGAAGAATTAAGAATAAATTCTTCGAACTTCGGGCGGATAATGAGGAATCGGTTTCCACAGTACACCGCCACCGTTCCAAGGTTATCCTCTGCAATTCTTCTCAGTTTCTTTATACCAATATTAAAATAAGCTGCTGCCTCCTTGATGGTGAACATATACTTCTCACTAACAGGAAGCATTTCATTGCTTTCTGCATTCATAGTATCTCTCCTTCCGACAAGGTGGTCACACAGCTGACTCCTTTGTACTATTTTTTCTTTTTTGTCATTTTTTTGATGAAAATTTTTTATTTTTCCTACAAAAAATACCCTTTCATTAATACGAAACGCTGAGAGGCATTTTTACAGCCCCCTGAGGAAAATTTTTTTATTTTTTCGGTTAATTGAATACTTAAAAACAAAAAAACACTCACCTATTCCAGGTGAATGCCTTATCAAAATTTCCTTATTTTGTTGTCTGTGACGCTTATCCAGATATGCCTGCATATCTGCTAAAATATAATTGCCAGCAATTATATTTTCACGTGGGTATGGGGACGTAATCCCCATCAAGTCTGCTACTCGTAAGTAATACAAAATTGTCAAAATGACAATACTGTAATACACGGGTGGATCTTGCTCTGGTATTTTCTCCTCATCAAATCGGTTTGTGATATTTGGATGCTACTCTAAAAATATTATGATGTTCACTAATCATTATGAACTCTTGTCTTTTAAGCATATCTTTATTAGATTTATATGTCATTTTATGATAGAATTAATTTTGAAGAGGAGGTATTATTATGGACTATTTATCGGCAGCAAAAATGAGATATTATTCAAAAGATAACTCTGAAAACATCATAAAAAATTTAAACAAGAAACTTTCTGCTAATATTTCAGCATAGTAATGTCATAGAAAAAGTATCATTTCAGTAGTAAAATACTGGCTAAAAGCAGACAGTATTTGGAGAGTACCGTTTAGACATCAGGAGGTAACATAATGGGTAAGAACACGACAAATGATATGACGCAGGGAAACTGCATGCGTTTACTGGTACAGTTTTTTCTGCCGATCCTGGCAGGAAATCTGTTTCAGCAGTTATACAGCTTTGCAGACTCTATGGTGGTGGGAAAAGGAATTGGCGATACGGCACTTGCAGCAGTCGGAAATACCGGTTCCGTACATTTTCTGATCATTGGTTTCGCAATTGGGCTGACAGGAGGATTGGGAATCTGTATTTCTCAGTCTTTTGGAAGTGGCAATTATGAAAAACTTCGTAAGGAGCTGGCAATGTCTGTCTGGATCTGTCTGGCTATTGGGATTTTGATCACAGTGGTAAGTCTGGCCTTCATGCGGCAATTATTTACATTTCTCCATACACCGGAAGATCTGATGACGGAAACACTGCAATATTTCGGAACAATTCTTGCGGGAACCACCATTACAATTTTTAATAATTTTGCCATGACACTTCTGCGTTCCGTCGGAAACAGCCGGGTGCCTCTGGTTGCAATGATAATTTCCGCCATTGCTAATGTTCTGATGGATCTGTTATTCGTTTTTCCGCTGCATATGGGTGTTTTTGGCGCAGCGTTAGCCACTGTTCTGGCACAGGTTCTGTCTGCGCTTTACTGCTGTTACTACATAGGAAGGGAAAAAAATCTGATCCCGAAAAAAACGGACTGGAAACCACAGAGTGTAATCATCAAAAGACTGACATTGAAAGGTCTGCCTGTTGCCGTTATGAATTCTGTCACTGCAGTGGGTGGAATGGTATTGCAGACATTTGTCAACAATATGGGAACAAGCTATGTGGCTGCCTATGCGGCATGCACCAAGATCCTCAGTCTTTTTGAACAGCCGGCAAATACAGTGGGCCTGGCACTTCTTACTTTTGTGGGACAGAATTATGGTGCCGGAAAAAAGGAGCGGATACGTACCGGTATCCGGGAAGGAGTTATCCTGACGATCCTGATAAATATTCCACTGGCTTTGATGTTGCTGTGTATTCCTGAGTTTCTGACTTCTTTCATGTTGAATGATGCGTCGATTATTTCTTACACAAGAGATTTTCTGGCGGTTACAGGCATCTGTCTGTTTCCTCTGGGATGGCTGTTTGTGTTCCGCAACGGGTGTCAGGGCATGGGACATACGTTTGTTCCGATGCTTTCAGGAGTCCTGGAAGTGTCTCTTCGAGTGGTCATGGTAAAGCTGCTGACTCCATATCTGGCTTTTCGTGGTGTTGCTCTGGCAGAAGTATCTGCCTGGATCGGCGCCTGGATCATGTTGATGATCACTTACTGGATCTATCAGGAAAGAACGGATTCTTTTCGGTAAGTCTGAGGAGAACATCCTACCTTGGTGCGAAACTGTCGATTGAAATTTGAAAGGTTATGAAATCCGGTATCGAAAGCAATGTCGGAGATACTGCGATCCGTATTGCGCAGAAGGTCGCATGCTGATCGGATACGTACCTGATTCAGATATTCAATGGCTCCGAGACCGAAATTCTGTTTGAAACAGCTCATAAAGTAACTGCTGCTCATATGAGCGATCTTTGCCAGCTGCTCTATGGTGACAGATTCAGAATGATGTTTCTGTATACAAGTGAGAACAGGCCGAAGTGTTTCGGTCATCCGAGATTCTGTCGAAACCGTGTGTTCGGTGCAGAGTCCCGGTGTCGATGCCAGCAGATAAAATAAGCGAAGCAATTCGCTTTTCAGTAACAGATCAGACGTTGCAAGATTTTTGTGCGCACACTGCATAATAGTCCGGACCGAATCATGGAGTTCATGATACCCCGGGGGGCCTGAGATACAGGGACCAGAACTCTTCGTCTGGAAGAAAAGATCGGCAGCAGAATATCTGTATAACAACGGTCATCGTAACTTCCCACCAGCGTATTCTGATGAAAAACAATGGTATCATAAAAAAAAGAGCTGTGCTCATCCGACATGATAGCATGAAGGACGTTGGGCTGGATCAGAACGATGTCTCCTGGTTTGGCAGAGATGGTCTGATCCTCGTATTTGAAAAAACCATTTCCAGATTTTATGTAATTTAATTCCATTTCACTGTGCCAGTGCAGCGGTACACTCGTAAAATAATCCGGTATACCGCAGTCATAGTAACTGTATGGAACCTGAATGGATCCGTACTGGCACTTTTCTTTTATCGCATAAAGATTCTGATGACGCAGATACGCAACAAGTTGTTGTATCCTCCAGTGCAATCGTTCAATCCTTTTGCAGAACGGACGAGAAATCCCTTAGAGTTCATCATGTCGAAATCTATGGGGTGGTTCCTGCATTCATGGAATGAAAAATATGCATACTTTTTTTGTTTCGTTGTCCTTAAAATATCCGCACATATCGTAATGCCCCGTCTCAAAAGTAATAAGCCTTAATCCATATTTTGCGGCATTAATTTTCATGCTCTTTTTCATGTCATTTGCAAAATCTATAAATTCCTTGGAATTTTTTCCCATAGTCATCTTTTATTGTTTTTCCCTGATATTTTCTGTATAGTTCTTCCAAAACGTTTTCCTTTCATATTCTGAACTTTTGAAATGATGTCGCCATTGATAACATTTTTATTATACAGGAATGAGGCGGTAATCGCAAACACAATCCACAATACAAAATGATATTCTTTTTTTCTGGATGTTTCTGTGATATACTTATACGCGATCGTATCAGACCGGAAAGGAAATATTATGTTACAAAAATTATATGTTTTTTTCAGGAAAGAAACCGTTTTGTCAATTGCAGTGATCCTGGCGCTTCTTTCTATGTTCTGGGTCAGACCGGATAAGGCTTATTTTACTTATATCGATTTCAGGACTCTCGGGCTCCTATTCTGTTTGATGGCAATTGTAGCTGGTTTGAAGGCTGTTGGTGTTTTTGATATACTTGCCAAAAAATTGCTTATGGGAACATCGGGAACTGTGGGTGTGATCAGGCTGTTGGTACTCTTATGTTTCTTCCTGTCAATGGTGATCACCAATGATGTGGCATTGATTACTTTTGTTCCTCTTGCACTGATCATTGTGCATAAACTGCCAAAGGAACTGGGCAATTACTGGCTTCTTAAAATAGTAGCCATGCAGACAATCGCTGCTAATCTCGGAAGCATGCTCACACCAATCGGAAATCCGCAGAACCTTTATCTATATGCCAGAGCAGGGATGTCCGCGGCAGAATTAATAACCCTGATGCTTCCCTATTCCGCCACAGCACTTATCATTCTTCTGATATGGATACAGGTAGCTGCTGCCAAAGCACCTCACGCATGCGGTTCCGAAAAAGATAAAACTCTTTTGGGATTCTCTGACAGAAAAGAACTTAACATGGAATACCTGGCCGCTTACCTGATCTTATTTACAATCTGCCTGCTCACTGTTGCACGTATCATTCCATACCAGATTCCTCTTGTATTGGTTCTTATATATATGCTGCTAAGAAACAGGGAAAATATAAGCAGGGTGGATTACTCCCTGCTTGCCACCTTTATCGCATTATTTATTTTTATCGGCAACCTTGGAAGGATTCCGCAATTCAGCAGTTTTCTGGAAAGAATCATGGCCGGAAGGGAAACACTTACTGCTGTTCTTGCCAGTCAGATTATGAGCAATGTTCCCGCTGCGCTTCTTTTATCCGGCTTTACAGATAATTACCGGGCTTTAATTGTCGGAACCAATATTGGAGGTCTCGGCACTCTGATTGCATCCATGGCAAGCCTGATAAGTTTCAAATATATTGCAAAAGAAAACAGGAATCTGAGAGGGAAGTATTTGGGAATATTCACAGCCTCCAATATTATATTCATGATATTCATGTTAATATTGTATTTTTTTCTTAGATAAAGGTTTTCCCGGAATTACAAAAGCTATAGCAATTCTTTCTTCGCAAAAAATTCTCCGCGGCACTCTCACATCCTGGAAGAAAAGCCGCGGAGAAATAAATATATTTTCGGTGCCAATACAAAGATTATTAATCTTTACACCACTTTACAACTTTTTCATAAAAAAATATCGTACAGGGCTTTCTGATGTATAATGAGTTTGCTCCAACAGCAGATATTTTGTTTTTTTAACTTGTACTAAATCTTGACATAGGACCAGTTCCCAAAACCAGAAGTCGAACACCATTATTTTCTTTTCCGTAAATTTCAGGAATATCATCCACTTTTGGATTGACTTTATAAAAAGTATTACTTTTATCTGCACCTGTTCTCTCCTCGATCAACCTTCTCATTTTACTGATAGGCGTAATACTCTCCAGTTCTTCCTCTGAAAAAGCCCAGTGCAAGTCCAAGATTTGCATCTGGATCCACATCTACAGCAAATACTTTTTTCCCTTCTTCTGCATACAGCCGTGCTAATACTGCAGATATCGTGGTTTTCCCTACTCCGCCTTTTCCAGTTACAGCAATTTTCATCTGTTATCTCCTTAAATGCTTCTTACTCCACTTCCTCCAGTTCTGTTCCTTCTGGAAGAATATATCCGCAGTTATCACATACTCCATCCTCTGCAAGTATCCCGTCTTTCACAAAGGCTTCAATGCCTCCCAGTTCATGACAGCGTGGACAATCTAATTCCCGTATCTTTTTCTGATTTCTTACATCCTGGCAATTGGCAAATCCAATTTTACCCATAGTGATTCCTCCATTTTCATTCCATATCAATTTGTCTTCGCAAAAAAGTTCCTACCATACGGGAAAAATTGCTGATATTACGAATATAGGCAAAGTCTTTTCCATAGATTCTCTTTTCCACGGAGAGTTCTTCTTCATTCCCTACAAAAATACCAATTACGAAAATTCCCTGATTTCTGGCCCGACGCACCTCATATGCAGTATCTTTCACAGCTCCTTCTCCGTCATAGATCTTGGGCTGACGGGTTCCTGGTCGTTGTATGCTCATATCACAGGGTTTTCCATCACTTAATACGATTAAAATCTTATTTTTTTCCGGTCGCTCCATGAGAGAGGAACAGACGGTTTTCAGTGCAAGCCCATCTCTGTTATTGGCATATGCCCGAAATTGAAAAATTCTTTCATTTGTTTCCCTTGGATCTTCATAATCCCGAAATCTCTGAAGTACTGTATATCCCCAGAAAGCACAGTATCCTGTCACCCGATGAGGAATTCCTGCCTGGCTTAATGCTTCACTGATAATATATCCCTGCGCCGCTACCTGAGCCTGTCTGCCAGCTTGGGAACCACTGGAATCAATCAGGACGTCTATTACAAATTCAGAATCTTCTGATCTCTTTTTTCTGTTAAATAACTTGTCATCGTCTGTTCTTCCAATTTTCCATAACCTTTCAGGAACAAGCTGCCCTGCATCAGATCTGCTGACAAAATCATCCTTTCGGATTATAAATGCCCGTTTCAGTGACTCTGCCAACTCAGAAATATTTCTTTTGATGATCCAGTGATTATTTCCATAATAGGCTTTATTTTTTTCAAACTGCAGCTGAGAAAAACGGTATTGATTATTTTTTATCACAGGGTTCTGTAAAATTCCATCTGTAAGATACAGGATACAGTTTTTGTGGATTCCTGTACAAAATTTCCGGTTGACTCTGGCCTGCTCCGATTCACTTAGATACGATTTTCCGTAATTCAGTTCCACATATTCCCGTATCCGTCGCACTGCCTGTGGATTTATATTCTCCGAGTTTTCCGGAACTTCTTCATTTTCCGGAGAGAAATAAAATCTTTTTTTCTTTTTGTTTCTGATATCCAGACTCATCATCTTTTTTTTGAGATTAGAAAGATATTTTTGAATGATGTCTTCCATCTGTTCATCCGTCATGCATTCCTGCCACGCGTCATTGGCCAATGCCATATCCGGTAAATTCAGAATCTTCTCCAGATTTCCATTCCTTTTTTCAAAAGAGGGATCCAGAACATGATTATAAATCTCATCTATCACGTTTATGACCTCTTCTGTATTTTCCGCATCCTTCAAAGAAAGAATCTTGTACAATGCAATCTCTGCCTGTGGATCCATTCCCTCATCGTCTGTGTTCTCCAGAACATGCCTTATATACAGAAGCCTAATCCTGTGAATCAAGTCTGTTCCAGCTTTGTCTGATACCTGCTCTTCCTCGGCCTTTTCCAATTCTCTGAACGCCTGTTCTCTGATTTCCTTTGTTCCCAAACGTTCCCGAATGATAAAACGATTCACTGCAGCATCCATGCATAATCCGGCAAGAGGCAAAAGCATATCTTCTCCAGCAGAAAAATGTAATTTTTTCATCAAATACATGCCAAGTTTCTTCTGATCAAAATATCGTGCAAAGGCACCCTGCTTCACTGCCTCATACAGAACTGTTTGTTTTGAATAAACATATTTTTCTGTATCCGGTTCAAATTCCATATCATAATCACCACTGACTGTCCAAAAAAGATTTCTGATACGATTGCTGATCTCCAGACGATGTTCTTCCAGTTGTTCCGCCGGCCATCTGACATCCTCCATACAAGCTTACCCCCATATATCTTTTCCGGTCCAGGAAGATGGGATTCTGGTAGAAACCACATCTTCTATGATCTCTTTTTCAAATACATCAAAACTTTTATTTATGATCCCCATCTGGATTGCATCAATTGGAGAAAGTCCGCTTCTTGTTGCTTTTACAGCAGAAACCAATCCTCTAAGGTCAAGAGATTTTGTTGAGATTTCTCCATGATAAGCTTTGATCTGCAAATCCAGAAACAGTCCTGCAAAGGCTTTCAGTGCACTTTTTTTCCCATCTGGAAAATGTTGTCTTAATACAAAAAGGACACTATCCTCATCCATTTCAGGCATATCAATTACCATAAACCTTGAAACCAATGCTTCATTTAGCTCTCTGGTACCTGCGTAACCATAATTCATCGTGCCGATAAATCGTGTTGCCGGATGAAGTAAAATCCTGTTATATCCTGGAATATCGATTCTGCGCCGATGATCCAGTGTGGCATGCAATACAGAAACCGCATCATTTTTTGCCATATTGATTTCGTCCAGGATTCCAAATCCTCCAAATTCCGCGCATTGGTAGATGGGGCCTTTCCGAAGGCGAACCTCATTATTTATAAAGGTATCCGTTCCGATCAGATCGGCACTGTCTGTATTTACATGAAAAGAAATGTCGTATTCCGGTCTTCCGAATATCCATGCCAGTGTCTCGCATAGTACATTTTTTCCTGTAGCTTTCGCACCGGAAAGTAACAGGTTATCTCCCTGAAGAAGCGCTGCTATTGACATTTCCAAAATCTTTTTCCCATAAAATAGGATATCCGGTTTTTCTACTCGTTCCTTTACCTGATCCTTTACCTCATAACGCATGTGAAAATCTCTCAGTTCTCCAATCAGTTCCTGCGCTATCTTCTGGTCTTCTAAATATTTTTCTATTTCTGTCCAATGATTTCTCATGAGGATTTTCCTTTCTTTGCAATTGGTTATACCAAATCAGATAATATTTCTGTTTACACAATCTTCATACTTTCAATCCTCCAGCTCACAATCCTAACTTCTTTACAATTTCTCCCAGTGCACTTCTTACAGGAGAATCTTTCGGAAGCCGTATGATCGGCTTTCCAGCACAGTCATACTGATATACCTGGTCATCATGTGGTACAACCCCTAACAGTTCCAGTCCCTGATTTCGGATTTCTTCCAGAGTTCCGGCATCCAGTTTTCCATCTGGAACACGATTCACAATCAATCCGGTTTTCTGTGGTTTAAAGTTTAACTCCTTCATCAGCTTTGCAATACGTCCGGCCGCCTGAACACCTCTTCTGGAACAGTCACTTACAAGAATCGCAACTTCCATCATTGGCAGGATTCCTCTGCTGATATGTTCCATACCTGCTTCGTTATCAACCACAATATATGGATAATGGCTTTGCAGTTTCTGAACCTGGGTCTGCACAAGACCATTTACAAAACAATAGCAGCCCTGTCCCTGGGTTCGCCCCATTACCATCAAATCATAATCATCTTCTTCTGCAATTGCATCGGAGAGACGCATTTCCAGATAAGCCTGTTTTGTTATTCCTGTCGGAATCTGATATCGTGGATCAACTCCTGCACGTTCAATCTCTTCTCTCAGTTCTCCGAGTGTAATCTCCGGTTCAACGCCGAGCACTTCATTCAAATTCGCATTTGCATCTGCATCTACAGCTAAAACCGGATGTTTTCCATTTTCACATAAATATTGAATCAACAATCCACAAAGGGTTGTTTTCCCTACACCGCCTTTTCCTGATACAGCAATTACATGTCCCATGTTTTTCCTCCTAAAATTCTGAACAATCTGTTGACTTTTTCTTTAAATCTCATTATAGTTGTTACTATATAAATTACAATAATCAATCTGTGAGATTTGTATGGCTACTCAACACATCAGAAAAATTGTTGAGGAATCATATGATACCAAATAATACAGGAGTATATAATGTCAGAAAAAACGAGAAAACAAGATCGCCGTACCCGCTATACCAGGCAAACCATAAAAGATACGTTCTTAGAATTGTTAAAGCAGAAGAGTTTTACGAAAATTACAGTTACAGAGATTTGCAAAAATGCTGAAATCAACCGTGGCACTTTTTATCTTCATTACTACGATATCCATGATGTATTATCAGATATTTTTAATGATATGACTCAGGATATGTTAACAACTGTAGATCATTTATTCTGTCTAAATCAAAAAAGCTGTTCCTATCCGTTCTGTCAGAAAATACAGATGGAATCACAATACAGGGCACTGTTTCTGGATGATGCAATTGCCCCCATTCTTCTGGAAAAATTAGCAGAAAATACAAAAGAAGGCTATGTGACCTGGCTTATGTCACACAGCCTCCTGACCTTTGAGCAGGCAGAATCGGTTTTTTATTTTCAAATGAATGGCTGCCTTTCCATCAACAGACTGATGCTACGCAATCACTGTAATGACTGGAAACAGATTCAGACAACAATTGACAAATTTATCAAAGCCGGACTGGAAAGTTTTCTGATCCATGATCAGAGGGAAGAAAATGCTTCCGATAATTTTTGCAGCAAAATTTCTCCAACTGTTACCGCATCTTCTACACTCAGATAATGATCGGCATGATCCTGAAGAAATAGTTTTCCCGATGCAGGAAATTCTTCATCCGCAAACCATATCTTTAAAGTTACCGGATATCTTGGCAGAACTGGAAAAACAGCACACAGATCCGCCTTTGTCTCTGTGAATTCTGCACCCAGACTTGTACATGCTTTCTGAATTTTCTCAGGCTCTTTGTCCTGCAAAAGTTTTTCCAGTTTCTGCTCTGCAGTCCGGTCAAACTTGGTTCCTCGAATCAATCCATCTTTCAGGTTACCAAAAGTAATGAGCTTCTGTGAACCTTCTGTTCCATCCGCCATATCCAGATAATGCAGCAATGTCAGATAATGCCATTCGTCCATGTTTGAGTTAATACGAAACTCAGGGAGTTGAATTTCAATCGTTTCATAAAAACTCAGTACTTCAAGCACATTTCGACTGCTATGAAAAACAGCCCCACTTTTTGCAGCAAGATCCTCTCCGGAACGATTTTGCAGTCGTTTTACTGCTGCCTGCAACATTTCCTGAAATGCACGATTTTCTGTTTGATTTTTGTATTCCATAAGCTCTCCTTTGTGAACATTTATAGTATCATGTAATAATCAATGTTTATACAAGGATTTTAGTGTTCTCATAAATCTAACTTTGTCCGGATTCTCTTTTATCCATTCCTGGACAAAACTCATTACCTCAGTCATAGTTTCATAGATTTGTCTACGATCAGCATATTATACACTCCTCCGTAAGTTTCATTACTGTGTTGACTTTTCCTTTAAATTTCATTATAGTTGTAATTATATTATTTACAATCATCAAAATAATAAATATGCACAGTTTCTCAACACATAAAAAAGAACTGTTGAGAACTTGAAATGTTTTAGACAAACCAGAAATATTTTTGTCTCAAAAATGTGAAAAAATCATTATATCATACTATAAGGAGTTTCTTATCATGAAATATTCAACAAAATTAAGCGATACTGTTCATGTGATGGTTCTGATTGCTATCAACCAGGAAAAATCTCTCTCCAGTGCCTCAATTGCAGAAAGTGTCCATACAAATCCCGGCTTTGTACGCCAGCTTATGTTAAAACTAAAAAAAGCCGGACTTATGACCAGTGTAGCCGGACATGCCCGTCCTTCTCTTTCAAAACCAGCAGATCAGATTACATTGCTGGATATTTATAAAGCAGTTGAAGGTGAGAAGCCGCTGCTTCATTTAGATACTCATACCAACCCTGATTGCGGCGTTGGCATTAATATTCAGTTGTCTTTACAGGAATTCTATAATGAAATCCAAAAAACTGCTGAAGAAAAAATGAATATGATTACTTTACAGGATATCATAAATACCTATTATCAGCGAACATCTATCCTCAATATCTCCCCGGTTAGCCATCACGGTTAAATTTTCATCCCGATTTACGGAAAATGTTCCTACTATATCCGGTTCACCTTCCTTATGACCGGATTCAGGTTTCCCATAAATACTTCCTGCACAGCCGGATCAGGATTATCAAATCCTGCATCTATGGCTATCTGCATTTCTCTGCGTACCTCTTCTGGTGTTGTGTTGTACTTTTCTGCAATCTTTTCATTTATTATGAGTGTAGACATGCACAGTTTACGCTTTCATCTCGGTAATTGAATTGCCGAGGATTCCTGCTTTTTATCCTAAAAAATTATACGGGACAGACCTTTTCTTCTCTTATCCAGAATATCCGTCTGTCCAGAGCGGCGAAAATGTTAAAGCAGCCTGATCGTTCTGTTACTGCTGTCATGGAAGAGATCGGTTATTCCAACATTACGCATTTTTATAAAATTTTTGAGAAAAAGTTCCATATGACACCAGCGGAATACCGAAATACTTTATAAGTCCTGTATGTGTCTTATCTGTATACAGTAGAAAAGAAAAAGCCTTATAATATTACTGCAAATGATATGTCCCTCAAATATGATTTTTAGATTGACTGTTCCTTAAGGGGCTATATCATTTACAACAAATATTATAAAGCTTTATATATTTTTACAGTTTCATAGCACAGCGGATGCAGTTCTCAATATATTCTTCTCCCAAATCTGTATTCAGGCTGAGATCAAAGTTTCCGGCTGCACCCCACATACGGCGGGTGTAATAACGGTAGTTATCTGCACGGAGTTTTTCATTTTTCTGAACCGTAGCTTTGGCTTCTCCCTCGGAGATATTCTGTCTCTGTGCCACTCTTCTAATTCTGCTCATAAGAGGCGCTGAAAAAAATACTTTCAGACAGTTTCCGGAATTTCTGAGAACGTAATCTGCACAACGGCCTACTATCACGCAGTTGCCTTTTTTCGCAAGATTACGTACAACCTGACATTCTGCCTCGAAAATTTTATCCTTCGGCGCTTCATCCTGCATATCCGCATTCAGATACATCTGATTAACCAGATCATAGATGAGACTGTTTGTCATGATCTCTTCGTTTTTCTTGATGAATTCCGGTGTGTATCCGGTGGTTCCTGCTGTCATCTGGATAATCTCCGCATCATAAAAATCATATCCCAACTTTTCTGCAAGAATCTTGCCAATATCGTGGCCGCCACTTCCAAACTGTCTTCCAATGGCGATAACATTTTTTCCATAGGTTCCTGCTGTCTGTTCTTTTGCTTCGTTCTCGTTTTCTGCAGATACGCTTTCCGGGAAAATCATATCTTTCAGGAATGCAAGTTTCTTACCGATGAGTCTGGCGATAAAGCCTACCAGAAGGGCAGCAATAACGGTACCTTCTCTTACACCATCCAGTCTTCCTGCAAATACGAAAGAAAGTACAGCAGCGATCACTGACATGGATACATCAAAACAGATCTTGGTTGTTCCGAAATTTGTTTTCCATGTAAGAACAATAGCACGGACAAAAGATTCTCCCGGAAGCATGACAACGTCTGCCAAGACCTCCATATATACACCTACGCCAAGAATCAGACATCCGATGAGAAGATATACAATCTTCATGATGTACGCTTCCGGATTGACCCAGGAAAAAAGAATCATGGTAAGATCAATAAAATATCCAAATATGATGGATACCGGAATCTGAAGGATGTGCTCCAATTTAAAGTTCTTTCTCAGGATGATCAACTGCAGTGCGATCAGAAAGATACTGAAAAAGATGGTAAAGTTTCCAAGTGTAAATGGAAAATTAAGACTTAATACGTAAGGAATTGATGAAATCGGGGATGTTCCTAGGTTTGCCTTTGTGATCAGACTGACTCCCAGGGAGTTTACAAATAATCCCACCAGAAATATTAAATATCGTTTTAGTTTCTCCATTTTTTATTTCCTCCTCATTTCATATTTTTTTATCGTCGGATCATTTCATATCTGCAAGATTTTGGTAGATTCGGCAAAAAATATCCATAAACAGCTTCTGCTCTTCTTCGGAAATACCATTTAATGCAGTTTTTTCTATTTTCTTAAAAGCCTCCTCCACAAGCTTCTGATTTTTCTTTCCGGATTCTGTCATAAAAATATGAAAAGTACGACGGTTTCCATTGAGCATTTTTCTTTCGATCAGACCTTTTTCTTCCATACGGTTCAAAATGGACGTTAAAGATCCTGCCTCGATGAGGCATCCTGCCGCAATCTCTTTCTGGCTGGCACCATCGTGATCTTTCAGGTAATCCAATACTTTGGGCTGTCCCAAGGTAAGGCCTGTGTCTGCCAGCTGTTCCATTAGTTTTTTCTGGATAGTCATATGGTTTATCATAGACAGGTAGTGAAATGAATCATCCATTTATTATTTAGCTCCTTCTTTTATTATATAAATAGTTATAATTCAAACATTTGGAATTATAACTATATTTGTGGTGTATGTCAATAACTTTTTCACCACTATTTTCCTCTTCTATTTGTTTGCAAAAAAAGCCATAAGATTTTCTTTTCAAAATCTTACAGCTCTTCTATCATGTTGCATCCCAAACATCATCTATATTTACATGTAATATCTGCACAAAATCCCATGGGTTATTTTCGGGTTATTTTCTAACCGCCTATGCCTTCCAGACCTTGATTTTACCGGCTTTTTGAAGAATCTTTCAAAGAGTGCCGTGGCAGATGAAAAATATTTTTATCATTGTTTTATTTCTCCTTGATTTGCCCGGAAATGCCCTGTTTTGCAATGGATTTCGGGGATTTGTGAAATGTGTGTTTTAGCTGCCATCTTGGCAAAATGGGGCAAGATTAAGCAAGTTATTGCAAACTGCGTGATCTTATCATTTCCAAGCAGAATACCAAACAGAGCATATCCCAGCATTCCAGCCTCATATCCTGTCAGTGTAAAGGGAAAATAGACATCCTTTTCTTTTACAAGTTTACAAAGCAGCCTTCCTGCAAAAATCCCACCTGCAGTCACTACGAAGAAGATAACCGGAAATATCACAGTATTTGCTTTAATACTTGCCCGATAAAAAATATAAAACAATGAGATTGGAAGTGTAAAATTCATAACCAATGCCTGAAGTCCTTCAATTCCCTCTGGGTGGATCAGTTTTTTCTCTCTGCAGATTATCCCAATAATAAGCATTATGATCACGGGTAAAATTACTTGTAATAAACTTACTATTGTTCAGCCTCCCGTACCTGTTTCTCAGCATTCCACTGCTACTTTAATCACACCATCTCTCTTATTTTCGAACAATTCATATGCCTCTTCAATCCTGTTTAACGGATAGGTATGCGTAATCAGCGGTTCCGTGTTGATCTTACCTTCTGATATCAGCTTCAGAGTTTCTTCGCAATCGCAGCCATCCACTCCACCTGTTTTAAAAGTAAGATTTTTACCATACATATCTGGGAGTGGTAACATCTGCGCTTTATCGTAAAGCGCAACCACTGTCACGATTGCATTTGGTCGGGCACATTCCCACGCCAGTTTAAATGTCGATTCTGCTCCGGCAACTTCAAGGACTGCATCAGCTCCACCATGCTCACTATTAGTCTCAACAAACTCTTTACAGTCTTCCGGTAAAACAGTAAGAATCTCCGGATAATGCTCATTAATAAAGCGAATACGTGTCTCGTCCTTTTCACATATAATGATCTTCGCTGGGTTTTTCAGCATAACACTAAGTAAAGTACATATTCCTGTTGGACCGGCTCCAATGATCAGTACGGTATCTTCCTCTGTGATTTCAGAAATACGTGCTGCCCAATAACCAGTAGCAAGAACATCTCCTACCAGTAAAGCCTGTCTGTCCGTAACACCTTCCGGGATTTTATTCAATCCCTGATCTGCAAAAGGAACCCGGACATATTCTGCCTGTCCCCCATCGATACGACAGCCAAGTGCCCAGCCACCATTCTTGTCGGTACAATTGTTTACATATCCTTTCTTACAGAAAAAACACTCTCCGCAAAAGGTTTCTACATTTACAGTCACCCGGTCTCCCGGTTTTACATGCGTCACCTTAGAACCGACTGCCTCAACAATACCTACCATCTCATGGCCAACTGTAATTCCCGGGACTGCACGCGGAACACTTCCGTGTTTAATATGCAGGTCACTGGAACAGATGCTGGCCAGTGTCACCTTTACAATGGCATCTCGTTCATGCATGAGCACTGGTTTCGGTTTTTCCATTAGTTCAAATTTTCCCTTTGAAACATATGTATAAGTCAGCATTATTTTGCCCCCATCTATTAGAATATATGCTAGTAAAATATCCGGTACGGAACACATCTGTTCTTATACCGGATATTTCTAATTCTATTTTGTATACACTGTTTTACCTCTTGCTATTACCTCAACAAGCTGCAGGTCCTGATCCAGGATACAAAGATCCGCATCATAGCCCTCTCCAATCTTTCCTTTTCCATTAAGGCGAAGGATTTCTGCCGGATTGGATGTTATTGTTGAAAGTGCAATTTCCAACGGGATATCCGCTTTAAACACACACTCTTTAACTTCCTTCAGAAGGCAGCTGGACTGTCCAACGCCCATTCCAAGGAATTCGCCATCACTACTGTACATCGGAAGGCTTCCCTGTCCATCAGAAGAAATTGTCATGCGGTCAGGATTTACTCCTGCATCTAACATCCGTTTGATACCATTACATACTCGTACCTCATCACAGATAGTTTCCCAATAGTCAATATCTTCATTTCCGGTAAAATCTACTGCTCCGCCTTTCAGCGCATATTCCATTGACTTGCAGAAAAGCAGCTCATTTCGATTGATATGTGTTGGCAGTATTTGAGAAGTCGGTATCTCTGTCTCATCTACCACCCGTTCAATAAGATCTAAGCATCTCGGACTGTCACCAAGATGAACATTTACAATACCAGCTTTCCCGGAAAGAACACCACCAAGTCTTGTATCCGCAACGACACGTACAAATTCCTCAAAAGTCGGCTGTGAAGACCGATGATCAGAGATCGCGATTTCTCCAGTTCCAATGATTTCCTGAATCATCATAATATCTTTCACAATACTGTCAGTCAACGTACGAACCGGAATCTGATAACTGCCTGTATAACAGTATGCAGACATTCCCTGCTCATTCAATCCTTTTGTCTTTGCAACCAATGCACATATATCACGACCGATCCCATCTGTTCCAAGACAGCCAACAACTGTTGTTACTCCAAACTTCGTAAGTCCTTCCATAGTTGCTTCCGGAGTACGATTGGCGAATCCACCTTCGCCACCGCCTCCTAGTACATGAACATGACTATCAATGAATCCCGGAGTTAAAAGTAACCCCTCTCCATTGATCATTTCTGCCTCAGAAAGAAATCCGTCTGCGGATATAGAACCTGGATCTTTAATCTTAATAATCTTATCATTGATTATAAGTACATCTTTTTTCCCCAGATGCTGTGGAGCATAAACATCAATATTCTGAATTAATTTCATCATAAATCACTCCCAATTATCCAATGCATGTTTTAGAATCCAATTCCAACTGCAATAAGAACTGTAATGATTGCACCAATCATTAAGACGCCAAGGAATTTCCACATGAATTTAATCCAGTTAGACCACTCAATCTTTGTAATTGCAAGAGATCCGATCAGACATCCGGATGTAGGAACAATCAGATTTGTAAATGCATCACCAAGCTGGAATGCAACTACAGCTGTCTGTCGTGAAACCCCTAACAGGTCTGACAGTGGAGCCATGATCGGCATTGTGATCGCAGCCTGTCCTGTTCCGGATACAACAAAGAAGTTGAATACGGACTGGAACAGATACATAAGTACTGCTGCAACCGCTCCGGAAACTCCAGACAATGCATTTGAAATATTATACATAATTGTATTGATAACTGTAGGTGTGGTCGGATCAGATCCACCAAGAACCTGCATGATACCCTGTGCCATAGCAACAACAAGTGCAGCACCAATCAGATCTTTTGCTCCATCTTTGAATGATATTGCGATATCATTCAGTTTCATGTCGTTCAGTTTAAAGATAACTCCGATCACACCGGAAACAATTCCCATAATGAAGAACTGTGTAGCAATCTCCGGCATGTAGTATCCCTGAGTCATAACTCCCCAAACTACCCATACTACTGTAGCAGCCAGTGTCAGAAGAACTAAAATGTGTCCAAGACCAAATGAATGTCCTTCGTCAATTCCTGTTTTTTCATTCTGCTCACGGAAATATGAATCAGTCTTATATGCGATTGAGATTGTCGGAGTCTTTTTGATCTTTGATGCATAGAACATAGTCATTCCACAGCCGAGTGCTGTAAATACTACCCACATTACCATACGGAATCCTGCTCCGGAGAATACGTCAATACCTGCAATACCCTGTGCAATACCTACAGAGAATGGATTCATCCAAGATGAACCAAAACCAATCTGTGTTGCAACATAAGTAACAAGAACTGCGATAACTGAATCATATCCAACTGCTACAAACAACGGACAAAGAATCATAGTAAACGGAAGCGCTTCTTCTCCCATCCCGAAAACTGCTCCACCAAGAGAAAACAGTACGAAAAGTATCGGAATCAGTAGTTTTTCTGCTCCCTCTGCCTTACGGATCAATCCGATCAATCCGGATTCAATCGCACCTGTACGGATCATGATACCGAATGCACCACCTACTACCATAAGAAATGCGATAATCTCGATTGCAGAACTATTTACGATTCCATTATACATATAGTTGAAAAATCCTGTTCCACCATCTCCACTAAAGAGTGCTACTCCTTCTGTTACTACATTTCCTGTATCATCTGTCAGATACTGGAAACTTCCGTCTTTGATTACTGTACGGGTTTTCTCAACACCATTGATCATATATGAAATATCCTGTGTTTCGTAAAATCCCTTTGGTACAAGAAATGTCATAAGTGCTGCGAAAACAACTACAAAAAAGATGATAATGTAGGTATCAGGCACTTGGAATCCCTTGTTAAAAGACTTTAACCCTTTTCCTTCGTTTTTGCTCATTTTTGAATCTCCCTCCCATTTTTGATATACTATATTAGTGTACCACAAAATGCTTAAAATCCAACTAAAACTTTACATATTTTATCAAATTTATTTTATAAGAACCTGTCAAATCATCTTAACCAAATGCAGATCCACACCTTTTTGAAACATGAAATAATCCCAGTATTTCCTGTATTTATGACACCAATAGCTACACCATGTCAGATTATGATCATTGGACCAGACTATATAAAAAATGGTGTTGGATATTATGTTCAGCACCATTTTTCATTAAACCTGTCAATATTATTTTTTCAAAAAAACTGCTCTTATTTCCTGCAGCGTCCAAGTCTGCCTTTAAAATCTTCATACCCAAAATCAGTAAGACGTTCCATGGTTTTATCACCATGTCTCAGCCATATATCAGGCAAAGGCATTCCATTAAAGGTATTGTTCTTGCAGGTTGTATAAATGGCCATATCACCAAACATGAGAATGTCTCCGTACTTCAACGGCTCTGAAAAGCTGTAATCTCCTATGATATCTCCTGACAGGCAGGTTGGTCCTCCGAGCCGGATTGTGACTGCATTTTCTCCCGGTTCATCTGCTCCAAGAAGAGGAGGACGATAAGGCATTTCCAGAACATCCGGCATATGACAGGCAGCACTTCCATCCAAAATTGCAAGCCGGGTATCACCATTTTGCAGCACATCCAGAACAGTTGTCAAAAAGAATCCTGCATTTAAGGCCCATGCCTCTCCGGGCTCCAGATAAACATCTACCTTCCATTCTTCCTTTGCTGCTCTGATGCACTTCTCAAGCCGTGCAATATCATAGCCTGGTCTTGTAATATGATGTCCTCCTCCCAGATTCAGCCATTTCATCTGAGAAATCAGATCTCCGAATTTCGTCTTTACTGCTGTAAGAGTAGTTTCCAGATCAGAAGAGTCCTGCTCACAAAGGGTGTGAAAATGAATACCATCCAATAATCCGATCAGCTCCGGATGCTTTCTCACAGCAGTCTCCCACTGTGCTCTTGTGGTACCCATGCGGCTGCCTGGGGCACAGGGATCATAAATAGCATGTCCCTCCTGGGTAGAGCATTCCGGATTGATCCGAAGCCCTGCACTTTTCCCGGCCTCCTTCACTCTTTTTCCAAAGCGAAGAAGCTGAGAAGGAGAGTTAAACACTATATGATCTGCAAAGCTAAGCAGCTCCTCAAATTCATCCTCACGATATCCGGCGCAAAATACATGTACCTCTTTTCCGGGCATCTCCTGGGCACCAAGCCTGGCTTCGTACAGTCCGCTTGCTTCTGTTCCTGTCAAATATGGTTCCAAAAGATGATAGCAGTCATAATTACTGAAAGCCTTCTGTGCCAGGAGCATTTTGCAGCCTGTTCTCTTGGCAATATTCCCCATTAATTCTGCATTTTTTATAAGTGCCGCTTCGTCGAGAACATAACAAGGTGTTTTGATCTTCCGCAGCTCCGGCGGAATAATTCCGCCGGACGCTGCAAAGGGTGGTCTTGTATCTGTTCTTTCCATTAATCCACCAGCTCCGGATCATGATTTTCGCTGCGTGGAAGTCCATATTTGTCAAGTGCTTCCAGGAACGGATCCGGGTCAAATTCTTCTACTGTATACACTCCCGGGCGGATCCATTTTCCGGTAAGCATCATTAATGCTCCGCACATAGCCGGAACGCCTGTCGTATAGCTGATTGCCTGACTTCCAACCTCTTTATAACATTCCTGGTGGTCACAAACATTATAAATATAATAGGTTTTCTCTTTTCCATCCTTCACCCCGGTGAAAATGCAGCCAATATTAGTTTTTCCCTTAGTACGTGGACCCAGGCTGGCCGGATCCGGGAGAAGAGCCTTCAAAAACTGGATAGGAACGATTTCCTGTCCATTATAGTTGATCGGAGTAGTAGAAAGCATTCCCACATCCTCCAGACAGCGCATGTGATCCAGATAGCTCTGTCCGAAGGTCATAAAGAAACGGATTCTCTTTACTCCCGGAATTGTCTGGGCAAGGGACTCGATCTCCTCATGATGCAGAAGATACATATCTTTATCGCCGACCTGATCAAAATCATATTCCCGCTTGATCGCCATCGGAGGAATTTCCACCCAGTGTCCATTCTCCCAGTAGCTTCCGGGCGCACTTACCTCACGAAGATTGATTTCCGGATTAAAGTTGGTTGCAAATGCATATCCGTGGTCTCCTCCATTGCAGTCCAGAATATCAATGGTATCGATCTGGTCAAACTCATGCTTTAATGCATATGCACAATATGCCTGGGTAACACCCGGGTCAAAGCCGCAGCCAAGAAGTGCTGTAAGTCCTGCCTCTTCAAATTTCTTCCGGTATGCCCACTGCCAGGAATAATCAAAATATGCGGAAAATCCCGCTTCCTTGCAGCGTTTTTCGTAAATAGCACGCCATTTGGGATCATCCGTATCCTCCGGCTCATAGTTTGCCGTATCCATATAGTTTACACCACATGCCAGACATGCATCCATGATGGTCAGATCCTGGTACGGAAGCGCAATGTTCATTACTAGATCCGGTTTGTAACTATTGATCAGCTGGATCAGCTGGTTTACATCATCTGCATCCACCTTTGCGGTGGTAATAACTGTTTTTGTTTTTCCTTCCAGTTTCCGGGCAAGTGCATCACATTTTTCTTTTGTCCTGCTTGCTATACACAGTTCTGTAAATACAGTATCTGCCTGACAACACTTCTGAATTGCTACACTGGCTACTCCGCCGCAGCCGATTACAAGTACTCTGCTCATGTTTTTTGTCTCCTTTTTTATACTCAATTCTCGTAACTGTTTTTATTTTGCCACCGCCAGCAACAGTTCCCTGACCACCTTACATGCTGTAGCTGTGGAAACACCGCTTGGATCCAGCATAGGTGCCAGCTCATTAACATCTGCTCCCACAATATTTAATTCTGATACCTTCCGGATAGCAGCGAGCAATTCAAGGAAGCTTACGCCTCCTGCCTCCGGTGTACCGGTTCCCGGAAATACAGATGGATCCAGACAGTCCAGATCAATGGTAAAATATACCGGAACCTGCTTCCTGGCCAATTCCTGTACAGTTTCTTCCAGGCCTTCAAAGGTAAAGGGATGAAAATCTGTATGCTCTTTTGCAAACCGGAATTCTTCTCTTTCCCCGCTTCGGATACAAAACTGATGTATCCGCCCATCTCCCAGAATATCATAGCATCTGCGGATAACACACGCATGACTTAAATGGGCACCAAGATAATCGTCTCTTAAATCTGCGTGCGCATCAAAATGAATAATATGAAGTCCCGGATATCTCCCGGCGACAGCTCTCACAGCAGCCAGTGTCACCAGATGCTCTCCCCCCAGAAGCAACGGCATTTTTCCCTCTTTCAGGATTTCCTCTGCACGATCCTGTATATCAGCAAGCGCCTTTTCACTGCTACCGAAGCAAAGTTCCAGATCTCCACTGTCAAATACCCGGATATCCATAAGGTCACGATCCTGATAAGGGCTGTAGGTTTCCAGTCCAAAGCTTTCATGACGAATGGCAGAAGGACCGAACCTGGCTCCCGGACGAAAGCTTGTGGTCGAATCAAAGGGAGCTCCGTAAAGAACAATTTCTGCTTCCTCAAAGCTGCTGTCACAACCGATAAAATTTTCAATATTTGGTAAGATCATAAATCAGTCCTCCACCTCCTGAAGCATTTCCTCCAGAAAAGCCGGAAGATAAAATGCACCTTTGTGAAGCCTTGTAGTATAGTAACGGGTGCGAAGATTCAGTGAATTCCATGCCTTCGAATCCAGGTCATCCACAGGATGATATTTTTTACTTGCAAAGCCAAACAGCCAGTAGCCGGCAGCAAAGGTAGGAATATGAGCCTGGTAAACACGGCTGATCTGGAAAGTACTGGCAATTCTTTTGTGACTGCGCTGCATGGCATGCGCATCCTCGGAATAAAAAGGACTTCCCTGCTGATTAACCATAATTCCATCCGCCTTCAGCGCATTATAGCAGTTTCCGTAAAATTCACGGGTAAATAATCCCTCCGATGGGCCAAAGGGATCCGAGGAATCTACAATAATAAGATCATATTTATTTTCGCAGCGGCGTATATATTTCAACGCATTTTCATAATGAAGGTGCACTCTCCTGTCATCCAGCCTGCAGGCATTTCCCGGAAGATATGCGCGACAGGCTTCTACTACCATAGGATCCATCTCTACCAGATCAATATGGCTGACACGGTCATACCTGGTCAGTTCACGTACAACTCCGCCATCTCCTGCTCCGATCACAAGAATATCTTTAGCTTCTTTGTGAATAGCCATAGGTACATGAGTGATCATTTCGTCATAAATAAATTCGTCACGCTCTGTGAGCATTACATTACCGTCCAGTGTGAGCACCCTGCCAAATTCCGGTGTCTCAAAAATATCAATTCTCTGATAGTCACTCTGCTTTGAATAAAGCTGACGGTTTACCCGGATACTATGCTTCACATCCGGTGTATGAAATTCCGAAAACCACATTTCCATTTTCTTTACCTCCCTGCCAGTACGTTTAAACGCAATATATCCGGATCTTCAGGGCCTGTCATATTGCATCCTTTTGCCTTGGCATATTCAATATAATCCAGGATTTCCGGAGTGATTCGTTCCCCCGGAGCCAAAATCGGGATTCCCGGAGGATAACACATTACAAACTCGCTGCATACCTTGCCTTCGGTTTCTCTGAGAGGAAGGCTGCATTTTTCTGCATAAAAAGCTTCCTGAGGACTTGTCACTACCTGAGGATCGATATATTCCTGATCCAGCAATCCTGATTTATCCTTCTGGAATCGCCTGCGGATCTCCGCAAGAGCACTTACCAGCCGCTCTATTTCCTGGGCACGATCTCCGATCGACAGATAAGCCAGAATATTTCCAATATCACCAAATTCGATCTGAATATCATATTCATCTCTCAGTATATCGTAAACCTCGATTCCTGCAAGTCCGATATCCAGGGTATGTACACTTAATTTCGTAATGTCAAAATCAAAAACCGAATCTCCATTCACCAGCTCTTTTCCAAATGCATAATAGCCGCCAATAGCATTGATCTCTTCCCTTGCATACTCTGCCATATCTGCTACCTGATGAAAAATCTGGCGTCCTCGCTGTGCAAGATTCCGGCGCGAAATGTCAAGACTTGACATCAGAAGATAGCTGCCTGAAGTAGTCTGAGTCAGATTGATGATCTGACGGACATAACCGGCATGAACACCTGGTCCTGTAAGAAGAAGGCTGGACTGGGTCAGGCTTCCGCCACTTTTATGCATGGATACAGACGCCATATCTGCACCAGCTGCCATTGCCGAAACCGGCAGACCTCCGCCAAAATAAAAATGGGTTCCATGTGCCTCATCTGCCAGACACAGCATTCCTGCTTCATGAGCCATGCGTACAATTGCGCGAAGATCACTGCAGATTCCATAATAGGTGGGATTGTTCACCAGCACAGCCACCGCATTTGGGTGCTCCTTAATTGCCTTTGCCACCTGTTCACGTCGCATTCCAAGAGAAATTCCAAGTCTCTGATCCACCTCCGGATTCACATAGACCGGGATTGCTCCGCACAGAACCAGCGCATTCAGCACACTTCTGTGGACATTTCGGGGAAGAATGATCTCATCTCCCCTCTTACAGGCAGTTAGCACCATAGTCTGTACTGAGCTTGTAGTTCCTCCAACCATAAGAAATGCATGAGCTGCTCCAAAGGCATCTGCTGCCAGCTCTTCCGCCTCCCGGATCACGGATACAGGATGACAGAGATTATCAAGCGGCTTCATGCTGTTTACATCCACACCTACACATTTTTGTCCCAGAAATTCAGTAAGCTCCGGATTTCCTCTTCCTCTTTTATGTCCCGGCACATCGAAAGGTACTACTCTCATACGCAGGAATTTTTCAAGAGCTTCATGAATTGGAGCATGATTCTGGTCCAGTTTAAAACGACTTCTGTTCATTGCTTCTCCATTTCCAGTTCCTTTATCCGCACAAAAAAAGCAGGCCGATACAAAACCGTAAACCTGCTTAGATCATTCTTCCTGATTTTATTTTCATCGCATATAAATATGAGAATCCCCATATTTACATGAGATCAGAATCCGGATGATATATGTCAGAGTCTATATAGCAATCATACTTTTACTACTCTTATTGACCGTTTCACAAGTCTGCGCAACAGGCGCATGACGGTTATCAAAGGAACCAACTTATAAAATTTGAGCTTCTAACTCAATCAATAAGGCAACCAAAGTTACCATCAGCGGCAGTGGACCCGGCTGTCCGTATGGCCTTGACCCCAAAATGGAGTGGTCCAAAATAATTGCTTTGAAAAGACTCTTTCTTGTCCTTCAAAATCTTCATAAGCATAGCATATCTGAAAATTCATGTCAACTATCAAAATCGTTTAAATACTTATAGTATGAACCATTTATAATAATGTCAGAAGGATATTCTTTTCTTGAATCCCTCATATTTTCATGCTAATATGTATAATTAGGTCAAAAACTACAAAATACAAAATGGAGGAAATATGAATCAAAAAAGTACATCTGCTCCCATAGCAGAAAACAAAATGGGGACCATGCCCGTAGGAAGGCTTGTACTAAACATGTCTCTGCCAATGATGATCTCCATGCTGGTGCAGGCATTGTACAATATTGTAGACAGTGTTTTCGTTGCCATGCTTTCCGAAAATGCTCTGACGGCAGTTTCCATGGCTTTTCCACTGCAGACACTTCTGATCGCAGTAGGTGCAGGTACCGGTGTGGGTATGAACGCACTGCTTTCCAAATCCCTTGGAGAAAAGAATTTTAAAAAAGCTGATCAGACAGCCAGCAATGCTGCTTTCCTGTATGGCTTAAGCTATCTGGTTTTCCTGATCCTTGGATTTACAGTAGTAAAACCATTTTATGCCAGCCAGGTACATAACGCAGACCCTGAGATCCTTAAATTTGGGATTGAATATCTGAGCACAGTTATGATATTCTCCTTTGGTCTGCTTGGACAGTTTTTCTTTGAACGTCTGCTCACATCCACAGGAAAAACCATATTCAGCATGACTTCTCAGCTGTGCGGTGCCATCACCAACATCATCCTTGACCCGATCCTGATCTTTGGTCTGTTCGGTGCTCCGAAAATGGGTGTTACCGGAGCTGCTGTAGCTACTGTGATCGGACAGTGTGTAGCCTGCATCGTTGCCGGAATCTGCAACCATAAATTTAATCATGAAGTCCGGCTCAGCTTCAGGGGCTTCCGTCCTGACCTTAAGATCATCGGCCATATTTATGCAGTAGGTATTCCATCGATCATCATGCAGTCCATCAGTTCTATCATGACCTACTGCATGAATCTGATCCTGGTACAGTTCACAGTCACTGCAACTGCAGTATTTGGTGTTTACTTCAAATTACAGAGTTTTTTCTTCATGCCTGTATTTGGACTTAACAACGGCATTACACCGATCATTGCCTATAATTATGGTGCACGCCACAGAAAGCGTATGCTTAAAACTGTCAAAGTCAGCATGTTCATCGCATTCTGTTTTACATTCATTGGTTTTCTTGCCTTTGAATTTATTCCGAAAACACTGCTGGGGCTGTTCAGTGCTTCCGAAGATATGCTTACCATCGGAATCCCTGCACTTCGTATCATAGGAATCCACTATCTGATCGCATGGTTCTGTATCATTGCGGGAACTGTATTCCAGGCACTCGGAAAAGCTGTATTCAGTATGATCGTATCTATCATGCGTCAGCTGTTTGTCCTGGTACCTGCTGCTTATATCCTTGCTTCCATCGGCGGACTTCACGCAGTATGGTGGTCTTTCCCCATTGCGGAGATCATTTCTCTGATCGTGTCCGTAACTTTCCTGGTTGTCATAAACAGAACGATCATTCAAAAAATTCCGGAAGCCTAAGGACATCAAAGCTTCCCATTCCAATTTATACAAAAAGAAGACAGAAGATTTCCTTTTTCTCTTCAGGATATCTTCTGTCTTTTTTATTGTTATTTATAGATCCGGTAGCCATCCCTTCCGGAGCGTTTTACCTGATAAAGGGCAAAATCTGCTTTTTGATACAGTTCCATAAAGGTATCTCCATCCTGTGGTGCAAAAGCAATTCCTGCACTAAAAGTAAATGTATGCTCTCCCATGCCTTCCATACGGATCTCCCTGAGCTTTTCATGAAGTTTTTTTATTCTGCTCTCCATATTTTTCCGGGAACCGATATTACAGAGCAGGATCACAAACTCATCCCCGCCGATACGCCCGATCACATCCTGTTCCCAGAACTGCTCTTTAAGAAAACCTCCCAGCATCTTTAATACATTATCTCCCATGACATGTCCGTAAACATCATTCACTTCTTTAAAATGATCCATATCCAGGATCAAAAAGCCATGAAAGCCTTCCGGAGCTTTTTCTCTCAGAATAGCATCGATCACCTTCTGCGTATTCTCTCTGTTATAAACGCCTGTAAGCGCATCCTTCTGGGCAGAACGTACCAATTCCGCTTTCTCCTGATTATTTCTTACAACAATATACAGGAGCAGGAGCAGCACCAGAATACAGAAGCTTCCCATAAATAGGATTTCATAACCAGAAATGAATTCATAAGCCTGCTGTGCACTTTTTACAGGAATTGCATAACAGATCATCCAGTCATTGTATCCAAGAGGCATATATGCCAGATACCGGTCCTCTTCTTTTCTCTCTTTGAGACTAAACTTCACCAGACCACTTTCGCCAACTTTAAAATCTTCCTGAATATCCTGAAGAGTATTCTTTCCTTTGAGATTTTTTTCTCCGTAATATTTAAAAAGATTGATTCCATATATGATCTCCGTACCAGACGCCGAACCACTGTCAAAGGCAATGATCTCTCCATCACTTGTAGCCAGAAGACTGTTTCCCGCTCCATCAAAAAGATCATTAAAAAGCATATGGCTCAGCGCTGTAACATTACAGGATCCGCCCAACACACCGATCACTTTATGGTCTTTGTATACCGGCACACCTAAAACCACCCGCACCTTATGGTCCACACTGCTTTCCAGGGGATTGCTGATGGTCTGCGCTCCACTGATAGCCTCCTGAAAATATCTGCGATGAGAAACATTCTTGGTTACTCCATTGTCGTAGTATGCATCTCCATTCTTATCAATAAGAGCAGCCCTCTCCAGGTCTGTCTTTTCATAAATAGATATCAGTTGTTCTTTATTTTCTTCTGAAAAAAGTTCTTCTGATTTTCCCATTGCAGAGGCAATCTCATTCAGATATTGATAATTAATATCCAGTATCGTCCGCAAATGTTCACTTTGTCTCTGCACATTTATCTTCAATGTATTCTGAGAATTCACCTGTACAGCCCTCTGCACACACTCGAAAAAAATAAGAATCCCTGCTATAACCGCCAAGATAAAAACGCCGGTTGCCATAACATAATTTTTTAATTCAAAGTGATTCTTTTTCATACGTTTTCTCCTGATCTAACCTTTTTTGTCCTGCATTTTTATTTTACCATGATTTTTGTTTTTTCTCTATAACAAAAAATCTGCAGATTCCAATCATAAGATTGAAAAATGCAGATTTTTTACAACGATATCTGATTATTATGCCTTATTATGCCGCCTTCCGCGACTCACGTCCGGCTTATATTGCTGCAATAAGAACAACGTTATTTATTTTTCTTTGTGTTTACTATCAGCGGAACAATTTCTCCTTTTTTTACATCCACCAGTCCCTTATCAGTCAGCTTCAGTGCCGGGCTTACCGGTAATCCAAGTGTTGCCACTGACATGATCGGATTATTATGCACATATCCCAGATCTGTAAGGCTTTTTCTTACCGCCTTCAATGCAAGGCCATTCTCCCTGATTGATTCTTCGGATAAAAGCCCACATACCGGAAGTGCAAGTTCAGAAAGGATCCTTCCATCTTTTACTGTCAGAAATCCCCCCTGCAGTTCCCGGATCCTGTTTACAGCAAATAACATATCATCCGGAGAGCTTCCTGCCACAAAGAGATTATGATGATCATGAAAATATGTTGTTGCCACAGTTCCCTTTTTCAAGCAGGAGCCTGTAAGAAATCCATAGCCGATATTTCCGTTCTTCCCATGACGTTCCACCACCATAGCCAGAAGACATCCGCTGTTTTCCCAGCAGATCTTTCCGGCTTTCACCGGCATTTCCACCAGTTTTTCAGTAGTATGGGTACGATCCGGATTGATCTCTATCACACGAACCGTTGCATATCCTTCCTGAAAAGGAGCATTCACCTGAAAATCCTTCAGAAAAATATCCGGAAGCTGTACACTCCGGTAAAAATCTGCCGGAAATTCATATGTGGAAGCAGACAGCGGCAACTGCGGTTCATCCTTTGCATAAATCGGAACACCATTTTTGAATACAGCTTCCGGTTTAAGAACGGACGGATCTTTAAGCAGCATAAAGTCCGCAAGTTTTCCCGGTGCGATAGCTCCTCTGTCATAAAAATGCATCCGCTGACACGGTGTATATGTGGCACAGTAGATTGCCTGTTCCATCGGAAATCCCATATCGATCGCTTTCTGTACCACTGCATTCAGCGGTCCCTGCTCATACAAAACATCTGCCATAGTATCATCTGTTACAAAGGAACAATACTCGTAGAGCTGGTTCTGGCAGATATATTCCAGGATTTCCGGTTTCAGCATTTTATCCTGGATCTCAAAAAACATTCCGTTTTCGATCCGCTGCTTTACTTCCTCAAGAGTATGTTCTGTATGATCACCATTAATACCCAGATAAAGAAACTTTGCAAGATCCAGATCCAGTAATGACGGACAGTGTCCCTCGATCACATATCCCGGATGGTCTTTTTTCAGATATTCCAGAAACCGGCTGATCTCCAGATCATTTTCCCGGATGATCTGCCGGTAATTCATGATTTCGCCTACACATACCACATCTTTTTCTTCCAGCAGATGCTTCATTGCACTGCAGTCAATGATCCCGCCTGTTGTTTCCAGCTTTTCACTGGTTGACGGAACGCTGCTTGGAATCCCGTAAAAAATATCAATAGGTGCATTCTTTGCCGCCGAAATCATTTCCAGAATCCCTCGGATCCCTTTGACATTGGCCATTTCGTGAGGCTCTGAAACCACCGTCGTCACACCATTTTCTCCTGCACATTTTCCAAAAAAAGCCGGTGTGGCCATAGAACTCTCAATATGCATGTGAATATCTGTCAGTCCTGGAATCATGTATGATCCCTTTGCATCGATCACATTGTCAGTCTGAAGATCCGTATCCTGTTTTCTGTCTATGTAATAAAATTTTCCATCTTTCACCGCAACATTGGCAGATATGAATTTCTTAAGATAGGAATTAAATACCTTTGCGTTTTTGATCAGCAGATGAACCTGCTCCATACCATTTCACCATCCTTAGATAATTGAATAAAAATACAACAGACAGACTGCTACCAGTACATACATGACCGGTTCAACCTTTTTGATCTTTCCTGCTGCGATCTTCATAACGAGATAAGCCGGAAGCGCCACGCAGATACCATTTGCGATATTATTTGCAAAAATCGTAAAGGTTACACATAAAAATGCCGGAATATACTCTGTAATATCCGAATAATCAATATTTCTCATAGCCCCAAGCATATTGATGCCGATATAGATCAGCACCGGACCGGTTGCCGCAGATGGGATCACAAGAGCCAGTGGTGCCAGAAACAGCGAAAGTCCGAAGAAAATGCTTGTAAAAATAACCGTAAGTCCCGTTTTTCCTCCTGCTTCTACGCCTGCAGATGACTCCAGATAAGTAGTAAGACTCGGCATTCCAAACAATGCTCCAAAGCTTGTTGCAATCGCATCTACCTTAAAGCATTTATCAATACCCGGAAGATTTCCATCCTTATCCAGATAGCCTGCCTTTGCTCCTACTCCCAGAACTGTTCCGAATGTAGAAAAGAAATCCGGTACAAACAGAGCGATCAGAAATGGAATATAAGCAAAATTCAGCGCTCCCATAAAATCAACTTTCAGGAACTGATGGCCGATACCTGCCGGAAATGCAAAAATGGATTCCGGAGCATGTGTAACACCGAAAGGAATTCCTGCCAGAGTGGTCAGCAAGATCGCAAGAATCATACCACCCGGTATATTTCGTACCTTGATCACCAGAAGGATCAGAAATCCGATCACTGCTACGATCACAGATGGAGATGCAAGATCTCCAAAGGAAAGACAGTTTTTTGCATCATTTGCCACGATCAGTCCACAGTTTTTTGCACCAAGAAGTGCGATAAACAGACCAATACCGGCACTAACCGCTTGTTTCAGGCTTACCGGGATCACACGTACCACGGCTTCTCTCAGACCAAAGAATGAAATTATGATAAAAAGAACACCACTCCAGAATATCACACCTGCTGCGATCGGCATACTTACGCCTTCATTGGTAATCATAGACGCAATAATTCCAACGCTTCCAAGTCCCGGAGCCAGAGCAAACGGTCGATTGGTAACCAATGCCATTGCACAGCTGGTCACAATGATCAGAATGATCATAGCTGTCAGAGTCGTGTGTTTATCATAACCGGCGCCTGCCAGAATATTTGGGATCGTGGCAAGCACATATGCCATAGTTACAAAAGTTGTCAGTCCTGCCAGAAGTTCTGTTTTTATATTTGTATTGAACTCAGACAGTCTGAACTGTTTTTCCAGCCAGTTTTTCATTTATTTTTTCCCCCCTTGATATGATGATAGGATGTATTGTAAAATATGCATATCAGGAAGTCAAATTCATATTATACATAAAAATTATGCCAAAATGGAATAATTGGAGGAAAACATGAACTATCATGAACTGAAGTACATTCTCTGCATTGCCAAATATCAGAATCTTACAAAAGCCGCACAGGAGCTTTATATTTCCCAGCCAACCCTGACCAAGCATCTCCAGAAACTGGAACGAGAAATGGGGACCAAGCTGTTCAGCCGCAGCGGAAACAGCTATACACCTACCTTTGCGGGCCGCAAATATATGGAGTATACCCGAAAGATCCTGCAGATACAACAGGACTGGGAAAAAGAGCTGAAAGATCTTACAGAAAATAATGAAGGAGAACTGAACGTTGCTTTCCCACTGATGAGGAGTACCTGTATGGTTCCTCAGATCATGACCTCTTTTTTTCAAAAATATCCTAAAGTAAAGGTCAATATCCTGGAAGAGGCATATTCTATCCAGGAAAAACTTCTGCTCAATGATCAGCTTGATTTTGGCATTTTCAATGAAGTACATAAACACCCCAAGCTGGAATACGAACTGCTGAAAAAAGAAGAAATCCTTCTGATCATGCCTCCGGAGCACCCATTGGCTGCTGCCGGCAGTGTATCCACTCACGGCATATACCCGAAGCTTGATCTCTCACTTCTGGCAGAAGAGCCTTTTATCCTGCATTTTCCGGAACAGACTACCGGACAGCTTTCGCTGGAAGCATTGAAAGCTGCCCATATCAAGCCTTATGTGCCAATACAGAGCCGCAACACAGAAACCTGTGTCAAACTCTGCATGCAAGGACTTGGTATGTGTTTCACCCCGGAAACCTATGTTCAAAATATGGACCTCCCTGTAAAACCAGCCTGTTTTTCCATTGGTGAAGATGGCGTTTTCAGCACACTGACAATTGCATACCGAAGAGGTACCTATCTCCCACAGTACGCCCGGGATTTTATATGTACTGCAAGGAAGGTCCTGTAGTGTTTTGATCAACATATATTGAAGCAAAAAATCTTCTGTTCAGAGGGAATCTTTTTGTTGCATTATTCTGAATATTCCTGTATAATTAACACAATAATCAAAACTTAAGAGCGTAACGTACAAGGGCGTACAGCACATATTTCCTGTGTCTGTACGCCCTTGTGCTATTTCTGCAGTCCTGCGATATTTCGCTTTGAGAAAGGGAGGAGATTTCTATGATGAATGCAATCGGAAGTGTGATAAACCAGATCGACAGTCTGGTGTGGGGCTGGTGGATGATCATTTTACTTCTGGGCACCCATATTTTCATGACCATCCGTACCGGTGTGATCCAGCGTAAGATTGGTACCGCCATTCGCCTGTCTGTCACCAAAGATACCAATGCGGAAGGTGAAGTCAGCCAGTTTGGCGCCCTGACAACAGCCCTTGCTTCCACTATTGGAACCGGAAATATCATCGGTGTCGGTACTGCCATTGCTCTTGGTGGTCCCGGTGCAGTCCTCTGGTGCTGGCTTACCGGTGTCTTCGGAATCGCCACCAAATACAGTGAGTCTCTTATCGCTGTAAAATACCGCGTCAAAACCAAAGACGGCCGTATGCAGGGTGGTGCTATGTATGCCCTGGAGCGCGGATTAAATATGCGCTGGCTTGGTCTGATCTTTGCCTTTTTCGGTGGCTTTGCTTCCTTTGGAATCGGATGTGCTACCCAGGTCAATGCCATTGCAACGGTATGTAATGAGAACCTTCATATTTCTCCGGCAGCGATCGGCATTGCTGTGGCAGTTCTTACTGCTCTTGTTATTTTCGGCGGGATCAAATCCATCGCCAATGTATGTGAACGTCTTGTTCCGTTTATGGCATTTTTCTATGTGATCGGATGTATCATCATCCTGGGGATCAATTTCGATTTTATCATTCCCGCAGTAAAAACCATCTGCAAATTTGCTTTTACCCCTGGTGCTGCTGCAGGAGGTCTTGTAGGACGTGGTATCATGATGGCCATGCAGTATGGAATCGCAAGAGGACTTTTTTCCAATGAATCCGGTATGGGTTCTGCCCCCATCGCTGCTGCTGCCGCACAGACAAGAAATCCGGTTCGTCAGGCTCTCGTTTCCAGCACCGGTACATTCTGGGATACCGTTGTGGTATGTCTGATGACCGGTCTTGTTCTGGTAACCAGTATTATGAAAAATCCTTCGATCGACATGGGAAATATCACTGATGGCGGTGTTCTTACTACACTGGCTTTTCAGCAGATCCCGGTTCTTGGTCCTGTGATCCTTGTAGTGGGTATCATTTCCTTCGCATATTCTACAGTCCTTGGATGGGCATATTATGGCGAGCGGTGCGTGGAGTATTTCTCCGGCAAAAAGGGACTCATCCCCTATCGTGTGCTGTACATTGCGGTAGCTGCCATCTCCCCTGTTATTTCTCTGAACCTGGTATGGACCGTAGCGGATATCCTGAATGCACTGATGGCTATTCCAAACCTGATCGCAGTATTACTGCTTTCCAATGTGATCGTAAAAGAGACCAAAAAATATATCAACGATCTGGATGCACGGGATGACACACCGGTGGAAGTGATCGATAAATAAAAAAGCGATAAATATAAGCATTTTATATAACAAAGTTACAGCTCCGACTGCTTCTCATATTACAAAGCAGTCGGAGCTGTCCGTTTACAAATGTCTTCTTCACTTTTTTATAATACATCCTGCGCTTTCATCTCTTCGGACACAGTAAGATATTCTTTGCTGTTTTCCACGATACCAAGCTTCTCTTCCCAAGTAAGGTTTCGTTTGATCCTAGCCGGACTTCCCATTACCAGGGAGCCATCCGGGATCACCGTATTTTTAGTCACAAGGCTTCCGGCTCCTATGATACATTCGTTTCCGATCTTTGCACCATCCAGGATCACGGCTCCCATTCCGATCAGTGTCCGGTCTCCGATGGTACATCCATGGATCACCGCATTATGTCCCACAGTAACGTTGTTTCCGATATGGACCGGCATGTTGTGGCTCACATGAATGGTACAGTTTTCCTGGATATTTGTTTCTTCTCCGATCACTACCGGCGCATCATCTCCGCGGATCACCGCATAATATAATACACAGCTGTCACGGCCGATCGTTACATTTCCCAGGATCACAGACTGCTTTGCAATCCTGGCACCTTCTGCGATCTTTACATTTTTATAATTCATTTTTCCTCCTGAATCTGCTTTTTTCTGTACAGAACCCTGGTATATAATCTGACTATAGACTCCGTGCACAACAGCAATTTTAATGATTATACTGACTTTTTAACCCATATTATATTTCGTCCGGATCACAATATCTGTATACTGGTATTCCTTTTCCGGTGCCTTGCTGTCAAAGAGAAGCTGGAACAAAATAATCACCGGAGAATGTCCCTGTACAGCCGCATCCTGACCGATAAGGAAATTGATCGTCCCCTCTTTCAGCCATTTCAGATTTTCTTCCAGGAAATCATTGGCGATCACATGCATGGTTTTATCCTTTCCAAGCTTCTGCAAGGTCTGGCAGACACCCTTTACACCATGACCCGTAATATAGATCCCGGTCAGCTCCGGATAAAGCTCCAGAAGTTCTTCCACGATCTTGGATGCCACCCATTCGTCATCATAAGAATACCTTATATCCACGATCTCGATTCCCGGAAAGCTTTCTTTAATCTCTGTCGTGAATCCTTTCTGCCTGCTGATCAGACCAGGATTGGCAACCTGTCCGGAAATTATGGCAACCTGCCCGTTTCCGCCTGTCATCTCCCACATCAGGCCTGCTGCCGTACGACCGGCCTGAAAGGTATCCTGTCCCACAAAGCATAACCTTTTTGTATCTTCCAGATCTGCATTAAAGGTAACTATCGGAATTCCATACTCTTCCTGATACTGATCGATCCTCGCTCTCAAAAGCTGATCCTCTGATGGAGTCAGCGCGATTCCATTAAACCCCTTTTCCCGGAGTTCTTCCATTGCAGCCATTACTTTTTCCGGTTCCACGCCTTCAATCTCATAGATCTTTACTGTTCCGCCAAAGCTCTCCACTTCTTCTTTTGCTTCCAGGACTCCCTTTAAAACCTGCTGCATAAAAGGAGTCTCCATATACTGAAGGATCACACCGATACGGATTTTCCTCTTTGCCATGGCAAGGGCACGACCGGCACGGCTGGGCTGATATCCCATCTCCCGGGCGATCCTTTTGATCCTTTCTTCTACTTCCGGGCGGATACGGCCTCTGTTGTTCAGTGCCCTGTCCACAGTGCCTCTTGAAACTCCTGCTGCTTCCGCAATCTGTTGTAATGTTACTGCCATATTTTACCCTCCAAAACCTCTCCTGTGTGCTTTGTGTTCACGCGCACGCTCTTTTATCTCATTATACACATTTACACTTTCTCAGGCAATCCCTGATTTCATTATTTTTATAATTTTCCTTTACGATCAGACAGGCCCGGCATAAACAGGTGCATTCCCTCAGCCAAAAATGCTTCCGAAAAAAATCTCCGGAAGCATTTTTATCATTGCAAAACAGATCCCTTTGTCAGTCCAGAAGCTCCTGTACCATCTCGGGGGTAAAGGTTACAGCCTTCACATGATCTACCTCGATCTGATACAGGGCATTGGCCGCAATATGCTCCGCAGCCTGCTCCAGATCACGGATTCCTGTGGTATCTTCAAATTTCTTAATTACTGCGTCCAGCGCCTCATCCGTTACGATACATTCTTCCTGTTTCAGGCTCATGCGTTTCAGAACCTTGGGAAGCGCAAATCGGGAAAAGATGATCTTCTTTTCCTCCGGTGTGTAATCCGGAATATCGATCACTGCAAAACGTGACATCAAAGGTGCGCTGATCTGTGCCTTATCATTGGCTGTGGCAATAGGATAGACACCAACTGTCGGAACCATACATTCCATATAGTTATCTGTAAAACCAAGGTTATCCAGCAGTGTCAAAAGCACGTCTGCCGGATTTCCGTTTCCTTTACCTGATGCAGCCTTGTCAAGCTCATTGATGATAAATACCAGATTGGATTCTCCTGCCATGGAAAAAGCCTCCATGATGATTCCAGGCTTGGCATTTGCATAAACACGAGAGCTTCCTGTAAGCTGTTCCGGATCATTGATCGAACTCATATCCAGGGTTGTCCACGGCATTTTCAGGATTCTTGCAACTGCATAAGCGATCTGAGATTTACCGGTACCTGCCGGTCCTACAAGAAGCAGTCCGTAAGCAGGAAGTGTATGAGTACGGTTGATCTGAATGATCGTCTCAATGATCCTCTGTTTTACACGCTCCATTCCATAAAGCTCCTCATCCAGGATACGACGTGCTTCCTTCGGATCAATAGACTCAAAATAATTATGCTTCCACTGAATATTCATCATGATGGAAAGTGCTCTCTGGGCATGGCGTCTTTCCTCCTGAGAAACCTCATGAGAACGGGCAACTGCCAGATTTCTTCTTGCCCAGAGACGGATATTATCCGGCATAGTCTTTCCGGCACAGTTCATAAAGTCGGTGATACTCTGAATACTGGTAAGCTTCATATCGTCACCGTCTTCTTCCTCCTCATCGTTCTCATTTTCTTCTGCCGGCGCACTGCTTGCAAACAGACGCTCGATCATAAACTGAAGAAATCCGTCCTCAGCAGAAAGCTTGGTGCCTCCGCCAAAAGCGATCTCGCGGATTTTGTAAACAGCATATCCTTCTTCTGTATTCTGTCCTGAAAGACGGATGTTGATATGATTTTCTCCGAGCCATTTGATCAGGCTTGTAAAACGGGAATCGATCTTCAGGATGTCTGCCGGAAAAACACCGTCCTCTTCCTTAAACTCAAATGCAGTCTGCTTCGCAGGATTGGAAAAATATCCGCAAGAATGATGTTTCCACTCTCTTTTGCTGTTATCCAGAATCAGCACCGGTTTCTCCGGTGTGGCTTTTGTTTCATTGGAACGAAACGTTGTATATGTGCACTGGCTTTTTGTCTCTTTTTTATCTGCCGGTGCTGCGCTGAAATCAAAAACTGGCATATTTTTTACTCCTCTTTCTCTGAAAAATATCTTCATTCAGTTTATCATGGATTGGAAATCTCAACAACTGCTGATATGGTTTTTTATGCATTTTTTATTCATTTTTTGTATTCGTCATTTTCCCGTAAGTTGTTTAAACAGTTCCACAGTTTGCTGATTGACACTGCCTGTAAACTATGTTATCGTGCAATCATGTCTGCTTTCATTTTTTACAAAAGCTGACACAGTTACCATGTATGTGATCTACTGTTTTTCACGTCATTGTAATTGTATTTTTTTGGAGGAGGAAATGAGAAATCAACTTTCACAGCGGGATGATTTTTATCCACAGATCGTTAAGCTTGTCATCCCCATCATCATTCAAAATCTGCTAAGTGCAGCGGTCAATTCCGCCGATGTTATCATGCTGAACTTTGTAGGTCAGTCATCCATCTCCGCAGTATCCCTGGCAGCGAATTATTCCAATGTCCTGTTTATGGTTTATTACGGTCTTGGTACGGGAGCCACCCTGCTTTGTGCCCAGTATTATGGAAAGGGAGATTACAAAGCCATTCAGATCATCGAGGGAATCGCTCTTCGTTTTTCCATGATCATCTCTGTTCTCGTGGCACTCGTTGCATTTACCATGCCACAGATGATGATGAAACTGTTCACCAACGATCCGGAGCTTCTGGCCATTGGTTCTTCCTATATCCGCATTATGGGTATCACCTATATCTGCTGGGGTATGACGGAGGTTTATCTGGCTGTTCTTCGAAGCATTGGACGGGTGACTACCAGCATGGCGATGAATATGCTGGCCTTTGGACTAAATATTCTTTTGAATGCGACTTTTATCTTCGGATTGTTCGGAGCACCCAAGCTTGGTGCTACCGGTGTGGCTATTGCTACTGCACTTTCCAGAATGATCGAGCTGATCGCCTGTTTTATTGTTTCTGCTTTCAGCAAAAATGTCCGACTGGATCTCCGATGTATGTTCACAAAAAACAAACTGCTGTTCAGTGATTTCGTGCGGCTTTCCCTGCCGGCTCTTGGCAATGATATTTCCTGGAGTATTGGTTTTTCCATGTACTCTGTGATCCTGGGGCATCTTGGTACGGATGCGGTTGCTGCCAATTCTCTGGTTGTAGTAGTCCGTAATATCGGCTCTGTTTTCTGTTTCGGTATTGCCAGTGCAGGAGGTATCCTTCTAGGCAATGTTATGGGGCAGGGCGATCTGGAACGTTCCAGGCGTTATGCTTCCAAAACACTGAAGCTTACTGTTATTGCAGGTTTTTTGGGCGGACTTATCGTTCTTGCCATCACACCGTTCGTAATGAGATTTGCGTCCCTGACACCCACTGCCATGCATTATCTGAAATATATGCTTCTGATCAACAGCTACTATATTATGGGGTCTGCCGTAAATACAACCCTGATCGCCGGTGTGTTCCGGGCAGGTGGTGATACAAAGTTTGGTCTGATCTGTGATACCATTGATATGTGGGTATATGCAGTACCCCTTGGATTCTTCGCTGCTTTTGTACTGAAGCTGCCGGTTATGTGGGTGTATTTTCTGCTCTGTACGGATGAATTTGTGAAGTGGCCATGGGTGATCAAAAGGTATCTCAGTGGGAAGTGGGCTAAGAATATTACCCGTGAGAATATATTTGAAAATAAATAGAATACAGAAACATTTTAGACGGCTGGAATCTGCGTTATTTTTCAAAAATTCGCTGTTTGAGCGAAGAAAGTTTTGGACTTTTGGAAAATAACTTTAGCAGGTTCCAGCCGTTCGTTACTCAACTACCGCTGCAGTCCTTCTATCACCATCTCTGTCAGACGCACAACACTTCCCTGCACCTCCCGGATCTCTTTCTCCGAAATACCATCCTTATGAAATCCCCCGGTGCAAACCACTCTCTTTCCCAGCTCTTTCGAAACCTTCTCCGCCATCCACCGGCAGATCACCTCGTCCTTATGTCCCGGAAAATTCAAAACTGAAGAAGTCGCACTCACAGAACCATCCCCTGTCAGAGACACTCTCGGTTCCGTCTGCACCACACATCCCAGATGAGGTCTCTCTCCGCCTTTCAGACAGATAAGCACATCCTCTCCGATAAATGCAGCACTGACCTCCAGCTCACAGCCTGCAGTCTCCACACACTCTTTTATAATCCATTCCATCTGCGATACTCCTTTGCTTCGATCCCAAACGGTTCCAAAAGCTTTGCCGCAATATGATACACCATATCATCAATGCTTTCCGGTTTATGATAAAACGTCAGCATCGGCGGAATGATCCGCACTCCCGGAAGCATGGAAAGCTCATAAAGATTTCGGAGATGAATCCCGCTTAACGGTGTTTCTCTGGCTGCCAGCACCAGTATTCTCTGTTCCTTGACCGTCACATCTGCCGCACGCAGAATAAGATTATCTGCATAGCCACTGTGGATCCCCGCGATCGTCTTCATGCTGCAGGGCACGATCAGCATCCCCTCTGTTTTGAAAGAACCACTGGCCGGTTTTGCCCCAATTTCTCCCGGTGCACATACATGATCTGCCAATCGTTTCACATCCTCCGGTTCCAGCTCCGTCTCCTGGCGAAGAGTCATCTCTGCACTGGAACTCATGATCAGATAAGACTCAAAATCCGGATTCTCCCGGATGATCTCCAGACATTTTACAAGGAGCGGCAGGCCGCTTGCACCTGTCGCACCAACTATAATTCTCTTTTTCATTTTTTCAGCCATTTCTCCGGATCCAGTTCCATAAAACGGGCTCTGTGAAAATCTTCCTTCAGATCATAAGACACCGTACAGTCAAAAATAGTCTTGCATGCAATTCCATGATCACGGATACTTGGAGAAAATGCAGGATCATTGGACGGATCAAGAGGATGACAACGGACACCCGGAATGGTGATCACATCCACATCCCCCTGGAATCTCGTATTCATCGCCCAAAGTACATCATTCATATCAAAGCAGTCCACATCTTCATCTACCAGAAATACATTTTTCAGCTCACTAAAGGCGGAAAATGCAAGAAGTGCAGCCTGACGCTGTCTTCCCTCATCACTTTGAGAAAGCTTTTTAAACTGAAGGACAGCCATATACTTTCCACCTCCGGCACTGCTGCAGTATACGTTCTGAAGCCTTCCAGGCATTGCTTTTTCCACCATGCCATAGATGCTGGCCTCTGTAGGGATTCCCGCCATGGATACGTGCTCCTCACTTGGCCCGATACAGGTCTGCATGATCGGATTTTCACGATGTGTCACTGCTGTAACCTTGATCAGCCAGCACTGATCACTTGCAGGCCCTGTATATCCCGGAAACTCCGGCATGGCGTATCCGGTATTGCTGTTCTGATCTTCCTTTACACGCACACCCGGGATCACTTCTCCCTCGATCACGTATTCCGCATTGGCGATGGCACGCTCGTTAACGGTTAAACATTTACAGAGTTCCACCGGCTCTTTGCGCAGTGCACCGGCTACAGACAGCTCATCATACCCCAGTGGTGTTGTAGGCGGCTCAAAACAGGAACCGATCTCAATAGCAGGATCAACTCCGATACTGATAGAAATCGGCAGCCTTTGTCCCAGCTCCTCAGCACGCTCTGCCATTGCTCCGATATGTCTGGCACCAGGTGTAAAGAAAATGGAAAGCTCATCTTTTCCCTGAATGCAGAGACGGTGAATGGTCACATCGTGAACTCCAGTATCCGGGTGTGTGGCGTAGCACATGCCAAGTGTGATATACGGGCCCGCATCATCCGGTGTGTTCGTTGGCGCAGGAACCAGCTTATAGAGGTCAAAATCCGGATCTGCTGCCTTATGCACCACCTGCTGACACGGTGCATCGCCTTCAAGATCGACCGGTGGAATTGGATTCTCCACGCTTTTGCAGAGCATCTTTCCAAGATTTTCCGGCTGAGTGTCAAGTAAAGCAGCAACTCTTTTTCTGCTTGCCAGAAGACCGATAGCTACCCTTGCATCCGGGTGTCCTTTTATACGACTAAAGATCATGGCAGGTCCTTCCTTTGTGGGACGCTTCACCGTTCCACCGGCTCCTACATAACGATATACCCCTGCAAGCTCTGCCATCGGATCAACTTCCACCTCTGTTTCGATCAGCTGATCTGGCATCTGCTCCAGAAGTGCCAGAGCACTTCTCAGATCTCTTACTTTTTCTGCCATAAAAAACCTCCTGCGTTATCTTTATATTACTGTTCACTCCGTTCTCAGTAACATCTTTATTTTCTTATGTTATTTTATCTCTTTTTTACATGGTGAATCAATTCTTTCTATGATATAATTGTTTCCAATATGGAATGATTCGTCACTATTTTCTAAAAGGCAGGTGTTACCATGACCCTTGAACAGATCGACTATTTTATCTGTGCAGCTCAATCCCGGACTTTTTTTGATGCTGCAGAAGCTATGCATATCTCCCAGTCCTCCCTTTCCAAGCAGATCATGAAACTGGAAAAAGAACTGGAGCTTACCTTATGGGACCGCAGCAAGCGTACTGCTGTGCTTACTCCTGAAGGAGAGTTTTTTTACAAAGAAGCACTTAAGATTTCCAGACAGTATCATCGTTCTCTGGAAGCGGTGTACTATTTTAAGGACAGTAAGCTCCAGGCACTTCATATTGGAACACTTCCTTTTCTTTCTCAGTACCATCTTACTTCTGTGATACACAGTTTTTGTGATACACACCCGGAGCTTTCTTTTTCTCTGAAGGAGGTAGAAGACGAAGAACTTCTTTCCGGTCTTGAAAAAGACTTTTTTAATCTGATCTTTGTACGAAAACACATGATAGACCCGGAGCTCTATACTTTTCATGCTCTCACAGCAGACCGTCTGGTTGCTGTTTTTCCTGAAGCTCATCCCTCTGCGTCCAAAAAATCGGTCTCTCTTTCCGAACTGAAAAAAGAATCTTTTATCCTGATGCCTCCGCACACTTCCATTTACCGTTTCTGTATGCAAAGTTTTCATAATGCAGGGATCCACCCTCAGCTTCTGCGTACTGCCCGTGCAGAATCTATTGTCAGCGCAGTGGAAATTGGCGAAGGGATCAGTCTTCTTACAGAAAGCAGCTTTCAGTTCTTTCGTCAGCCTTCGCTTGTTGCTGTCCCGGTTAACGGACTGGAAAAGCTATCTATTGGAATTGCCCATAAAAAAAATATGGCTCTCACAACCTCTGTAGAATGTTTTCTGCAGTTTGTGAAAAGCCATATGTAAGGTATTTTTTCTATAATCCAAGCATCATTCCCACACCATGTACCGCAAACGCAACGATCCATGCAGTGGCACACTGTACTGCTACAATACCAGCAGCAGCTCTTACAGTTCCCATCTCCCGACGTACAGTTGCAATAGCTGCAACACAGGGTGTATAGAGCAAGGTAAAGATCAAAAATACGTAAGCAGTAAACGGTGTAAATAAAGTCTGAAGCAATGCCGTATTTCCGCCCAGAAGGACTGTCAGCGTAGACACAACACTCTCTTTTGCCATAAAGCCCGTGATCAATGCGGTGGATACTCTCCAGTCACCAAAGCCCAGCGGAGCAAAAAGTGGTGCCACGATGCTTCCGATCTTTGCCAGAAGGCTCTGATCTGTGCTGGTAACAAGGTTAAGACCTGCATCAAAGTTCTGCAGGAACCACACGATCAGCGTTGCCGCAAAAATAATTGTAAACGCTTTCTGGATAAAGTCCTTCGCCTTTTCCCAGATCAGCTGTCCTACACTTTTTGCAGAAGGAAGCCGGTAATTGGGAAGCTCCATGACAAACGGAACCGGCTCTCCCTTATATTTCGTCTTTTTCAGGATCAGCGCATACAGGATCCCGCAGAGAATTCCTGCAAAATAAAGGCTGATCATCACAACTCCTCTCCACTGCTTCGGGAAAAATGCACTGGTGAGAAGTCCGTAGATTGGAAGCTTGGCACTGCAGCTCATAAACGGAGTAATCAGGATCGTCATTTTCCGGTCACGTTCACTGGATAATGTTCTGGTTGCCATAATGGCCGGCACCGAACAGCCGAATCCGATCAGCATCGGCACAAAGCTTCTTCCGGAAAGTCCGATCTTTCGAAGGAGCTTGTCCATAACAAAGGCTACACGAGCCATATATCCGGTATCTTCCAGGATTGACAGGAAGAAAAACAAAGTAACGATCGTAGGAAGAAATCCGATCACGCTTCCGATACCGCTTAAAATTCCATCCACAACCAGTGACCGCAGTACTGAGCTGACACCTGCCACCTCCAGTCCCCTGCCAATAAGTGCAATTACCCAGTTCACGACCATAGTCATTCCGTCTGAAAGCCAGGCTCCCAGATAATTAAACGTCATCACAAATACAATTGCCATAATTCCCACAAAACAGGGAATTGCTGTATATTTTCCGGTAAGGATACGATCTATGGCGACACTTCGTTTATGCTCACGGCTTTCTGCCGGTTTTACCACAGTTTTCTCACAAAGCTTTTCAATAAAATTGAAGCGCATGTTCGCAAGAGCTGCCTCACGGTCCAGACCGCCATCCTTTTCCATAACATGTACCAGCCCATCAAGAACCTTTTTTTCACCTTCAGGCAAATCCAGACGTTTTTCGATCAGAGAATCTTTCTCTACGATCTTCGTAGCTGCAAAACGTACAGGAAGTCCTGTTTTTTTTGCATAGGGTTCGATCAGATGAACGGCTGCATGGATACATCTGTGAAGTGCGCCTACCGGATCCTTCGGTGACTGATTGTCAGTACAGAAATCAATTCTTCCCGGTGCTTCTCTGTATCTTGCAACATGGACTGCATGATCGATCAGCTCATCAATTCCTTCATTCTTCGCTGCTGAAATAGGTACAACCGGAATTCCTAAAATCTCCTCCAGTTCATTGATCCGAACAGAGCCTCCATTTGCCCTTACCTCATCCATCATATTTAAGGCCAGCACCATTGGGATTCCAAGCTCCATCAGCTGCATGGTAAGATAAAGATTTCTCTCAATATTGGAAGCATCTACAATATTAATGATTCCTGTCGGCTTCTCATTCAGCAGAAAATCTCTTGTTACGATTTCCTCGCTGGAATACGGGGAAAGTGAATAGATTCCAGGAAGATCCGTTACCGTTGCCTCCGGATGCCTCCGGATGCTTCCTTCTTTCTTGTCAACAGTTACACCCGGAAAGTTACCAACATGCTGATTGGAACCTGTCAACTGATTAAAAAGAGTTGTCTTTCCACAGTTCTGATTACCTGCCAGTGCAAACGTGATCGGTTCCCCTTTGGGAATCGTATTACCGATCCGGTTCTTACGATAATCTCGAGCCTTTCCAAGTTCTCCCACACCAGGATGAGCAATCGGCTGATGCCGTTCATTTTCTTTCTTCGTTTCCGTCATGGATTCGATCGATACGATCTCAATCTTTGCAGCTTCCGCCAGCCGCAATGTCAGCTCATATCCGCGCAGCACAAGCTGTACCGGATCTCCCATAGGAGCTGTTTTACGAAGAGACACTTCTGTCCCCGGTGTAAGCCCCATATCCAGAAGATGATGTCTCAGCTCCCCCTCGCCACGAACACTGATGATTCTGCCACACTCTCCAGTCTTTAATTTGTCCAGTGTCATATTGTCACCTCATCATAAGTACAATTTACATGGTCAATACATATATCTGTATTATCCACTAGTACATCGTTTCGTAAATAACTATATCAATCGGATTCACAGACAAGTGAATGGTATAGTTATTTCAAAAACGATGTATTAATATAAATGTAACACAATTTAAGTTATTTGACAATAACTGATTAATCTGATAAGTTTCATATAAATAATACCAATTCAAAAGTTATTTATCATTAACATTTATATTTTTTCTCACTTTAGCACAATTCCTGTTTGATAAACAAACATCTTCATATTTTTTTTCAGAGATACAATAACATCCATGTATATTCCCGCAATAAAAAAGCGCAAACGACATATTATCTGTCGTCTGCGCCTTTTTATTGCGAGAACCGCTTCGGTGAATCCTTACTCACCAATTAACCAATTGTACATTTCCTCATACTGACGTGCGGAATTGTTCCAGGAAAAATCTGCAGCCATCGCGCGATCTACCATTTTATTCCATTCACGTTTCTTGTCATAATATACACTCTCTGCATAACGGATCGTAGCAAGCATTTCATGTGCATTGTAATTTACGAAGGAGAATCCTGTTCCGGTTCCCTCGAATTCATTGTACGGGACAACTGTATCCTTCAGACCACCGGTCTCTCTGACGATCGGAAGAGTTCCATAACGAAGGCTCATCAGCTGGCTTAAGCCACATGGCTCAAACAGTGACGGCATCAGAAATGCGTCAGATGCTGCATAAATTCTGTGAGACATTGCCTCATCATAGTAGATCTGTGCAGATACCTTGCCATGATACTTCCAGTCAAAATGACGGAACATATTCTCATAACGTTCCTCACCGGTACCAAGAGCAACGATCTGAACCGCATCCTGACACAGTTCGTCCATGATATAAGCGATCAGATCAAATCCCTTCTGATCTGTCAGGCGGGATACAATACCGATCATCATAGCTTTCGGATCCTGCTCAAGTCCAAGATCTTTCTGAAGCTGGATCTTGTTCTTGATCTTCTCCTTGCGGAAGTTCTTTGCATTGTAGTTCTTGGTGATATTCGGATCTGTCTCCGGATTGAATTCATTGTAATCAATACCATTTACAATACCACGCAGGCTGTTGGCTCTCGCATTGAGAAGTCCGTCCAGCTTCTCACCATAAAACGGTGTCTTGATCTCTTCTGCATAGGTATTACTTACTGTGGTAATGGCATCTGCAAATACCATACCGCCCTTCAGGAAGTTTGCGTCCTTGTATGCTTCCAGTTTATCCGGCGCAAAGTAGTAATCGGAAAGGCCTGTGATATCCTTAACAGTCTTAACATCCCATACACCCTGAAATTTCAGGTTATGTATTGTCATAACAGTCTTGATTCCACGGAAGAATTCATTCTCCTGGAAAGAATCGTGAAGGTAAACCGGAACAAGTCCTGTCTGCCAGTCATGACAGTGGATGATATCCGGTCTGAATCCGATCACCGGAAGAACCGATAACACAGCTTTGGAAAAGAAAGCAAATTTCTCAAGATCCCATGGTGCACTGTCATATGGTTTCGGACCGCTGAAATAATATTCATTGTCAATGAAGTAAAACTGGATCCCGTCATACTGCATCTGCATAATGCCTACATAGCAGTTCTTAAATCCCAGATCCATATAAAAATGGGTCACATACTCCATTTTGTCTTTCCATTCCTGTTTCATGCAGGCATATTTCGGTAAGATCACGCGTATATCAAAATATTTTTTGTCAAAGCACTTAGGCAGTGAGCCGGCAACATCAGCGAGTCCTCCTGTTTTGATAAAAGGTACTGCTTCTGATGTAGCAAACAGAATTTTTTTCATCTGTATTCCCCTCCCTGGGTACACCCGTTTTTATTTATGATTATACTCCAAAATTCATCTAATTTAAAGACCGATTTTTATATTCTAGTCTGATTTTATCTGCGATCAGTGCTATAAATTCAGAATTCGTGGGTTTCCCTTTTCCGGTGCTTACAGTATATCCAAACAATTCATCAATGGTATCCATCTTTCCCCGGCTCCATGCCACCTCGATCGCATGTCGGATCGCCCGCTCCACTCTGCTCGGTGTTGTCTGATGGCGTTTCGCAATGGTTGGATATAATACCTTGGTAATGGAATTGAGCATTTCCATGTCATTGACAGACAAAATGATCGCATCCCTTAAATACTGATACCCCTTGATGTGTGCCGGAACTCCGATCTCATGAATGATATTCGTCACATCGGTTTCCAGATTCCTCTCCGGCTGAGGCTTTTTGGTTTCTGTGATACCTGGCCTTGCAATCTCCCGCACTCTCCTGTCCCCAATCTTCCGAATATGTTTGATCCGGTTTAAAAGTGTAGTGTTGTCAAAAGGCTTCAAAACATAATAGTCTGCTCCAAGACTGAATGCATCCTCTGTAATCCTCTCCTGTCCAATTGCAGATAATACGATAAACACTGGAACTTTTTTGACATTTGCGTTATGGGAAAATTTCTCCATAACGGAAAGGCCGTCCATCTTCGGCATAATGATGTCGAGAATCACCACATCCGGCTCCTTATCTTTGATTATGTTACAGATTTCTTCTCCGTTGTGTGCTTTTCCGACCAGTTCAAGGTCTTTATCTTCTTCGATCATCTGACCGAGCATGTCTGTCATTTTCGCGTTATCATCAGCAATTGCAACATTTAATTTGTCCATGAGGACCCTCCTAACTTCTATCTCCTTGGGTTTCCAGACATACCCCCTGTCACCATGGCAGTAACCGACACTGTTAGCTGCCTGCGCTTTCCCCTTGCTGGCGACAAAATTATTATAGTGGAAATCCTGTAGTAAAATCAAGATAAAAGTAGTTATTTTATCACACTTTCGTACGATATTTTTCGACATTTTTTCTCTTATATATCACAAAATTCACTAAAATGCAGGTATTTCCATCTGTATCCGGCATTTTTCCCCATATAAAAAAGAGGCACTTTTCCCGGACTTTTTCCATGTTTTTGTGCCTCTTTCCTCAACTGCAGATTATGCATTGCCTGTCATATTTTCAATAAAAATCCCATATCCGCCGGTAGAATCCTGCACAAATACATGAGTCACAGCACCAAAGAGTTTTCCGTTCTGAAGCACAGGACTTCCAGACATTCCCTGAACGATCCCACCTGTTTTTTCCAGGAGTTCTTTATCTGTGATCTGGATCACAAAGCTCTTATTAGAATCCTCATGGTTCATATCGATCCTGGTGATCTCTGCGGCATATTCTTTTACTTCGCCGTCTGTGCAGCAGAGAACAGATGCGGGTCCAATTTTCAGATCCTGTTTGTAACCTACAGGAATCTTCTTCAGATCCAGATTTTTCACCTGGTCAGCATCCACAGTTCCAAAAATGCCGTTTTTACTGTTTTCGGAAATCTCACCCAGGATATTGTCAGCTTCGTATCGGATCAGACCAGATAGTTCTCCGGGATTTCCTTTTTCTCCTTTCCGGATCCCCAGGATCTGGGCGTTGTAAAGATTTCCATCTGCGATACTTAAAAGTTCGCCGGTATCCACATCGCTGATCCCGTGACCAAGAGCACCGAACCCTCCATTTTCGTCCACATAAGTCAGGGTTCCGATTCCCTGTGTATCGTCCCTCACCCAGATGCCAAGCTTGTATTTTCCTTTCTCATCTTTCACCGGCGTCAGGGACAGGGGAATCGTCTCTTTTCCCCGGCGGACCTTCAGTGTTACAGATTCTCCGCAAAGATCTGCAAGATCCTCCAGAAGATCCTGCTTGCACTGGATCCGGTTCTGATCAAAAGCCACAATATAATCTCCCGGCTTTACAATGTCCCGGGCCGGTTCTTCCATCTCACCACTTTCCGAAAGGATCTCGCCTGTATCAATGATCAGAACTCCTTTCGTCTGCATATAAATACCTACTGCATCTCCGCTTGCATATACTTCTTTTGCAGTTATATTTTTTACCTTCACATCCTTAAAAGGGATCACTCCCAAGAGTCTGCAGTGCAACTTATAGCTGTCTTTTCCTGAAACGGTGATCGCATCATCAAAGCTGATAAAAGGGCGTTTAAGAAGATTGGCTACTTCCCGGCTGTCCTCATGATCCACCAGAATCTGATCCGGGATTTTTCTGTCCAGAAGCCGGTAGCCCAGCCATCCCATCAGAATCAGATCCAGCGCAAGAAATACAAGGAGCCAACATCGGTATTTTCTTTTTCTGTTCATCTTACGTCACATCCTTTGTAATTTTCTGATACAAGCAAATCCCCACCCACTGCTTATTGCTTTTCGCAACTGAAGCAGGGGACTGACTTGATTCGGTTAAAAAAGAGGACCGACCTTTCGGCCGTCCTCTCTTAGTATGTAACGTATAAATTATTTCAGTCTTGTATTTTTTTGTTGCTGTGCCAATTCCTTCATCTCTCTTGCATTTCCAAGAACAGCCGGCGTGATCTGGGCACCGCCCAGAAGTCTGGCAAGCTCACGAACAGATTCCTCTCCTTCCAGAGGATGGATCTGGGTGATGGTTTCTGTTCCTTCTACATGTTTCTCAATCTCAAAATGGGTATCTGCCATTGCTGCGATCTGTGGAAGATGTGTGATACAAAGCACCTGCCTGTGCTGTCCGATCACTGCCATTTTTTCAGAGACCTTCTGTGCAGTACGCCCACTGATCCCTGTATCGATCTCATCAAAGATCAGTGTATCGATCTGATCTTTATCTGCAAGGATCGCTTTGATGGCAAGCATAATCCTGGAAAGCTCACCACCGGATACAATCTGTCCCAGCGGTTTTCTACTCTCACCTGGATTTGTGGAAATCTCATATTCCACCGCATCATAACCATTATCTGTATAATTTTTTCTGCGGTCAAAACGGATAGAAAAATCCACATCCTCAAAATTCAGTTCCTTCAATCCTTCGATAATCTTTTCATCCAGCTGCTTACTGTATTTTTTCCGGATCTCTGAAAGTTCATGCGAAGCTTCCTCAAGAATCTTTTCTGCCTGCATAAGTTTTTCTTTCAGTAACCGGAAATTTTCTTCGAATCTTTGAAGTTTTTCTAATTTTTCCTGCTGTTCCTTCTGATAAGACAAAATTTCATGGATCGTCTGTCCATACTTTGCCTTCAGACTATTGATCAGATCCAGTCTTTTTTCTGTTTCGAAAAAAGTCTCTTCGTCAAAAGTCAAACTATCCATATAAGAAGACAGATCACGGCAGAAGTCACTGAGAAGTGAATCGATTTCCACAAGAGCTTCCTGTAAAGGTGCAAGATCCTTATCGTAATCTGCAATTCTTGAAAACTCTTTCAGGGCATTTCCGGTCATATCTGCGGCGCCCTGTTCATATCCGGTCATCCCACGGACCATTTGTGCTGTTTCCATGATTCTTCTGGCATTGCTCAGCTTCCGGTAGCGGTCCTCCAGTGTTTCGTCCTCTCCCGGAATAAGAGCTGCCTCCTCGATCTCATTGATCTCAAATTCCAGAAAGGCTTTTTCGCGGTTGCGCTGTTCCTCATCCATATCCAGTGCTTTCAGCTGATCCGCACAGTCCCGATACTCCTGATAAGCTTTCCGGACCTTCTCCCTGGCAGGAAGGATCTGTTCTTTTCCGTATACATCCAAAATAGCCAGCTGGCGGTCTCCATAAAGAAGTGACTGATGCTCATGCTGTCCGTGAATGTCCAGAAGACAGGCTGCTGCTGCTTTCATCTGGCTGACAGTACTTGTCTCTCCGTTGATCTTGTTGATACTTCTGCCGTCCATGATCTTGCGGGACATCAGCACCTGTCCGTCTTCCGGATAGATGTCAAGCGCCGCAAGGGACTCTCTGGCTTTCGTGTTTTCAACCTGAAACAGCAACTCTACCAGGGCATAGGAAGCATTTTCACGAATCATGCTTCTGGAAGTTTTTCCACCCAGGATAAGCTGTATGGATCCTAACAGAATGGATTTTCCGGCTCCGGTCTCACCAGTTAAGATATTTAAGCCTGGTCCGAATTCCACCTCTGATTCCTCTATCAGTGCAAGATTTTTTACATGCAGATGTACTAACATTGATTTCCTTTCTGGTATAAAGCATTTACATATTCTGTCATTTTATTTTCCTCTGGATAAGATCCCGCCAAGCTTCTGAACTACACCCGGTGCCTGTTCAGAGGTTTTCACCACACACATAATGGTATCATCTCCGGCAATACATCCCAGGATTTCCGGCCATTTCATGGCATCAAGAGCTGCTGCTGCCGCCATGGCCATTCCCGGAATTGTTTTTACCACTACGATATTCTGTCCGATGTTCATAGCGATCACTGCATCTTTCAAAACTCTGGAATATTTATCACTTAACACATCCGGTGTATGTTCTTCCAGGATCGCATATCTGGACTTTCCGTTGCTGCCTGCAACCTTTGTCATTTTCAGAGCACGGATATCTCTGGATACGGTAGCCTGCGTAACCTTAAAACCGGCCTCATTCAGTCTTGCTGCAAGTTCTTCCTGTGTATCGATCTCGTACTGACGGATCAGTTCGATAATTTTTTCATGTCTTGCTACTTTCAAAATTGAACCTCCTGCATCAGCTGTTACTCATTTTCTGTCTCAGAACCTCCACAAAGCTCAGATGGTTCAGCTTGAGGATTTTTGTCCTGACTGTGGCTTTCCGGATCACGATCCGGTCACCGGTGACCATGGATATCTGGGTATCCCCGTCGAAAGAGGCCACCGCTTTCTCAATGGTATTATGTCTTCCCTCACCGATCTCTACTGTAACTGCCTCTTCCCCGGAAAGAATGATACTTCGGGTGTTCATGGTATGGGGAGCGATGGGGGTCATGATCATCATACTGGCACTGGGAGAAACCACGGGACCTCCCGCTGACAGACTATATCCGGTAGAACCGGTCGGAGTGGAAATGATGATACCATCTGCATTGTATGAATTCATATATGCATCATTAACATAATTCTTGAAACGGATCACACGGAGATGTCCTTCTCTTCCGATCACAATATCATTTAATGCGATATCTTTTCCAATAAGTTCTTCTCCCCGATAGATCTTTCCTTCCAGCATCATACGATCTTCCAGCTCATAGTCATCTGACAGAAGCCGATCCAGAGCCGGATACACGGAATTTTTATCCACCTCGGCAAGAAATCCCAGAGTTCCCAGATTGATTCCAAGAAGAGGGATATCCAGATGCACCACATCCCTTGCAGCCTGCAGAAGTGTTCCATCTCCACCCAGTACAATAATGCACTGTGTATCCTGCGGAATCCCATCCGGGTCCGTATAATGATACGGTCCTTCCATTTTTTCGGTAATCTTCTGCACATGACACCTGGCACCATGCTTCTCCAGATAGGCAATGATCCTATTAGAAAATGTCAGTTCCGGATCCTTGGCACTGTTTGGAATTATATAAAATCTGTCCATATTGCTTCAGTCCTTTCCAAACATCAGTCCAGCTGTCCGTGGGCTTCCTTTACCACATCCTCTACGGATACGTCAAGACTCACAGGTACTTCTGTTCCTTCCGGATGTTTCTTCAGATGAAGGAGATATTCAATATTTCCTTCAGGTCCCTTGATGGGAGAAAAGGAAAGATGACAGGGCTCCATAAAAATGCTCATGGCATAATCTCTGACTTTCTCAATGACTTCTTCATGGACCTTCGGATCACGGACAACGCCTTTTTTTCCGACTTTTTCTCTGCCGGCCTCAAACTGAGGTTTGATGAGACATACGATCTCTCCGTCCTCTGTGAGAAGGTTTCTTACAGGAAGAAGCACTTTTGTAAGGGAGATAAAAGAAACATCGATCGAAGAAAATGCTGCCGGACCTTCCAGATCTTCCGGTACCACATAGCGGATATTTGTTTTTTCCATGCATACAACTCTTGGATCATTCCTGAGTTTCCAGTCCAGCTGTCCATATCCCACATCAATGGAATAGACTTTGACCGCTCCGTTCTGAAGCATACAATCTGTGAAACCACCGGTGGATGCGCCTACATCCATGCACACCTTATCCTTCAGTGTCACGCCAAAATTTTTCATGGCTTTTTCCAGCTTCAGTCCGCCTCTGCTGACATAAGGAAGAGTCTTTCCTCTTACCTCCAGCTTGACAGTCTCAGCAAACATGGAGCCAGCCTTGTCTTCCTTCTGACCGTTGACATATACTTCCCCGGCCATGATATACGCTTTTGCTTTTTCGCGTGACGGTGCAAGTCCCTGTTCCACCATCATGATATCCAGTCTTTTTTTCATATTATCCTCCAACAGCCCGGCTCTTTATGTGCCGGGCTGTAAAATGCCTCACAGCTTCGTATTCTTCTGCAAAGGCTATGTCCTTTATTTTCTGTTATTCACAAGATTTTCCCAGCTCTGTTCTACCGCATCCAGGATTCCCTGTACATTTAAACCTATTTTCATTCGCTGACGGTCCACCGTTCCATGCTCAATAAAATGATCCGGTATTGCCAGTGGAAGAACTCTTACTTCCGGATGACAGGCTTCCATATAAGCAGATACATGTTCTCCGAACCCACCGCTTTTTACATTCTCCTCCACAGTGACCAAAAGACTGTGGTTCTGCGAAAGCCGATCAAGGAGCTCTGTATCCAGAGGCTTTACAAAACGGACATTGACAAACGTAGCTCCTGCTATTTTGTGATCTCTTATCTCTTCACAGACCTTCTGACAGACAGAAACCATGCTGCCAACCCCGAGAACTGCAATCTCACTGCCTGGAGTGATCACTTCACTTCTGCCCTTCTTAAGTGGCTCATGACATTCTTCCATATCGGTACATGCCGATCCTTTCGGATATCGGATCGCACAGGGACCATCCAGCTCTTCTACTGCAAATTTCAACATCTCCTCAAGCTCTTTTCCATTCTTAGGAGCCATAACTGTCATATTGGGAATCATGGACAGATAGGATAAATCAAAGCATCCATGATGTGTTTCACCATCTGCTCCGACAAATCCTGCCCTGTCAATGGCAAAGATCACATGAAGATCCTGCATACATACATCGTGAAGGATCTGATCGATCCCTCTCTGCAGGAACGAAGAATATACCGCAAAAACCGGGATCATTCCCCCAAGTGCCATGCCTGCCGCAAAGGTTACTGCATGTTCTTCCGCAATACCCACATCAAAAAAACGCTCCGGGAATTTCTTCCGGAATCGGTTCAGTCCGGTTCCATCTGGCATAGCAGCTGTAATAGCAACTACTTTTTTGTTCTTCTCTGCCAAAGAACATATTGCACCGGAAAAATGATCCGTATATGTCGGCGCTGTTTTTGCTGTAAGGGGTCTGCCACTCTGGATGTCAAAAGGACCTGTTCCGTGAAAACGCTCCGGATGGGAAGATGCCGGTCCATAGCCTCTGCCTTTTTCTGTAAGGACATGGACAACAACCGGTCCCTCCACTCTCTTTGCCTCATTAAAAAGCTTCATCATCTGACGCATATTATGGCCATCTACCGGTCCCAGATAAGTCAGCCCCATATTTTCAAAAAGCATTCCGGGAATGATCAGCTGCTTGATGCTGCTCTTGGTCTTTCGGACCGTATCTACCACAGCGGTTCCAACATGGGGAATCTTTTTGAGTGTTTTTGTCACGCCAATCTTCATTCCTGTATAAGTCTCAGCTGTACGCAGAGCGCTTAAATAGGTGGACATTCCTCCTACGTTCTTGGAAATAGACATGTTATTATCATTGATGATAATAATAAAATTAGTCTTCAGCTCAGCCGCATTGTTCAATGCTTCATAAGCCATCCCACCGGTAAGCGCACCATCTCCGATCACGGAAACCACATGGTATTTCTCTCCCATCAGGTCTCTGGCACGGACATAGCCAAGTCCTGCGGAAATGGAATTGGAACTGTGTCCGGTATCAAACGAATCACAGTCACTTTCATTCCTTTTTGGAAAACCGCTTAAACCTCCTTCTTTACGAAGATCCTTAAAGCCGTCTTTTCTTCCTGTAAGGATTTTATGTGTATAAGCCTGATGTCCCACATCCCAGATCAGCTTATCCTGTGGAAGATCAAGCTCATTATGCAGAGCAAGAGTCAGCTCCACCACACCCAGATTGGATGCCAGATGGCCACCTGTCTCACTTACACTCTGGATCAAAAAGCTCCTGATTTCCTCAGCAAGGCGCGGAAAATCCTCCAATGAAACTTTATGAATATCATTTGGCTTTTTAATTTTTTCCAGAATCATTTGTACCCTTCCTTTGTTCTTTCTATTTCCTGCGGCTGACAAGACTTTCCACAAGAAGATCCAGAAAGCCGTTCTTCCTGTCAAGGTCGTCTAAAAGTTCTACCGCATGGTCAGAAAGTTCTTTAACCCTGCTGGCTGCTGCCGGGGCTCCAACAAGGCTTACATAGGTAACCTTGTTGTTTTTTTCATCACTGTGGATCGGTTTTCCCAGTTCCTCCTGGATACTGGTCACATCAAGGATATCATCCTGGATCTGAAAAGCCAGCCCGATGTTTTCTGCAGCCTGCTCCACAATCTCAAGTTCTTTCTCAGATGCCCCTGCCAGCACAGCACCGGTCATCATGGAAGCCTCGATCAATGCGGAGGTCTTGTTTTTGTAAATATAATCCAGCATCTTGTGTTCCAGAGGTTTCCCATCATTCTCCACATCCACACTCTGTCCACCTAGCATACCGTTGATGCCGGTCTTATCTGCAATGATCCGCATGGCGGCTATCACACGGTCTTTATCCTCGGTCAGATCAAAGGCGGAAAGCATTACTTCATAAGCTCTGTTAAGGAGTGCCACACCGCTTAAAACGCCCATGGCCTCTCCGTATACTTTATGTGTGGTCAGCCTTCCCCTTCGGTAATCATCGTTATCCAGTGCAGGGAGATCATCATGGATCAACGAATGTGTATGGATCATCTCCATAGCCGCCATAAAAGGCTCACAAAGCTTATCCTTTCCTCCAAACAGCTCGTAGGTTTCCCTGATCAGGATCGGGCGGAGTCTCTTTCCACCTGCCGTCATACTGTAATTCATAGCCTCTGCCATGGTTTTTGCAAAACCGGATTCTTCCGGAAGATATTCCCGGATCACATGTTCTGCTTCTTCTGTTCTTCTTTTCAGTTCTTCTTTAAAATTCACGAAATGTCCCATCCTCATTCATCTGAAGCATCTTTTTTTCTACAGTATCCAGTCTTCCGTTCAGATCCTTTAGGAGCTCCATTCCCTGTCTGTAGAGGCGGAAAGACTCCTCAAGAGGTGTTTCTTTATCCTCCAGCTTCCGGGCAAGCAGATCAAGCTCCCCAAAAGTATCTTCTATGGATTTCTCTTCTTTCTTTGCTTCTGCCATTATCGCTCTTCCTTCCTGATGCGATCCGCAACTGCTTCTATGACTCCATCGGTTACTGCAATGGAGATCCTGTCACCTTTTTTTATCTGACTGATCTCTGTCACCGCATGTCCGCCTAAGTCGGACACAAATGCATATCCTCCATTTAGCTTTCTTAATGGAGAAAGTCCCTCAAACCGCTGGATCCATATTGCCAGTTCATGTCTTTTCTCTGTAAGCTTTTGTTTCATGGAAGAACACAGGCATTCCTCCAGCTCCGATGCATACTGACGTTTTTCACGTAGCATGGACTCCGGACTCAGATACTGGAATCTGTTCTCATAGGCCTTAAGTTTTGCGGCAAAAAGTTCTGTCTTACTGTTCATGGCACGCTGCAGACGGTCTCCGTACATATGAAAGCTCTCCAGAACACTGCGAAAATCATCCACTGCCAGCTCTGCTGCAGCAGATGGTGTAGGTGCCCGCAGGTCTGCTACAAAATCCGCAATGGTAAAATCCGTCTCATGTCCCACTGCCGAGATCACCGGTGTCCTGCACTCAAAAATAGCACGGGCAACGCTCTCCTCGTTAAAGGCCCAGAGATCTTCAATAGAGCCACCTCCACGGCCGACGATGATCACGTCCACCCCTGCTTTATCCAGCATCCGGATTCCCTTTACGATACTCTGCGCCGCTCCCTCTCCCTGCACAAGTGCCGGATAAAGGATCACCTGCAGATATGGATTCCTTCTGCCTGCAATATTGCGGATATCCTGTACTGCTGCACCAGTAGGTGCTGTCACCACGCCAAGGGTATGAATAAAATGAGGAATGGGCTGCTTATATTCCTGGGCAAACATCCCCATATCCTCAAGTTCCTGTTTCAGTGCCAGATACCGCTCATAGAGGGCACCAGCACCCTCCAGTGTGATCTCTTTTGCATAAAGCTGATAACGCCCGTCTCTCTCATATACGTCTACAATTCCGCCTGCAACTACCTTATCCCCGTCCTTCATGCGAAAAGCAAGACCCCTACGGTGTCCCGCAAACATCACACAGCTTAATGTGCCTGTTTCATCCTTCAGGGAAAAATAAATATGTCCGCTGGTATGGTATTTACAGTTGGATACCTCTCCCTTTACATAGACTTTCCGGAGAAAGTAATCCTGGGTAAACATATTTTTGACATAATGGTTTACCTGACCGACAGAATAGACATTTCTCATGCGTTCTCTTCCGGGGCTTCTGCTGCCTTCTCTTCTGTGTCAGCAGTCTCCTCCTCGTTTTTCTTTTCATCCTTCTCAGATGCGATCTTACCCAGTACTCCATTTACAAAGGAGCCGGAAGCATCTCCGCCAAATCTTTTGGCAAGTTCTACCGCTTCGTTGATAGCTACTCCTGTCGGTACGTCTGCATCATATTCCATCTCATATACTGCCAGACGAAGTGCCGCAAGATCCACACGGCTCATACGCTTTGTCTTCCATCCACGGCTTGCACTGTTCAGCTGTGCATCGATCTCTTCCAGATGTTCTTTCACATGTGCGTACTTCTTCTTCATATATTCCTGGTCCTGTTCTGAAAGTTCTCCAAGACCTTCAAAATAAAGAGAGAGCTGTTCTGTCATCTCTTCTTCTGAATTAAACTCTGTCATAAACATAAGTTTAAATACATGTTCTCTCTGTTCTCTTCTTCTCATAATTTCCTCCTAAGACGGAAAAAAGGAAAGGTTTACTTTCCTTTTTCGTTCTCCATATCCACGCTGGCAATATGAATATTTACATCTGCAACCTCAAGTCCTGTCATATTCTCAATAGCGGATTTAACCTTCTCCTGAACCTTCTTGCTTGTCTCAAGAATGTTTCTGCCATACTCGATATTCAGTGACAGATCCACGGTAACGACTCCTTCCAGAATGGTTACTCTCACGCCCTTGGACAGATTCTTCTTTCCAAGTTTACTTACCAGCTCATTGGTGATATTTCCTGCCATGGAAGCAACTCCATCCACATCTGTTGCTGCAAGTCCTGCAACGATCGCAACAACTTCATCTGCAATGTGAACTTCACCGATTCCGCCCAAATCCTGTATCTTATATGTTGTTCTTTTTTCTGCCATGGGAAACCCTCCTACGGATATAATATTTTTGTTCGTAATTTTATACTATTATATCAAAAAAAGTTATGAAATAAAAGGGCTTATTTACTGAATTCTGTCAGTACCAGATCAGGGTTTCTGTCCTCAACCATGCCAACACTCCATGCATTGACAAAGAGCAGCAACGGATTTCCCTTAAGGTCTGTGACTTTCTTCATATCAGAAGTTCCCACGATCTTATCTACTTTTACAGTCTCCTTGTTGGCAATCCAGCGGATATGCTCATATGGAAGTGTTTCCAGGCGGATATCTACATTGTACTCATTCTCCAGACGGTATTTCAGGACATCAAACTGCAGGATACCGACAACACCCACAATAATCTCCTCCATACCGGTGTTAAACTCCTGGAATATCTGGATCGCACCTTCCTGAGCGATCTGGTTGATACCTTTTACAAACTGTTTTCTCTTCATGGTATCGATCTGACGCACACGTGCGAAATGCTCCGGCGCGAAGGTCGGGATCCCCTCAAAGGCAAATTTCTTTCCAGGTGCGCAGATGGTATCTCCAATAGAAAAAATACCCGGGTCAAAGACACCGATGATATCACCTGCATAAGCCTCCTCCACAACATGACGGGATTCTGCCATCATCTGCTGCGGCTGAAGAAGTCGCATCTTCTTGTCTCCCTGCACATGATAAACCTCTTTGGTCGCATCAAACTTGCCTGAACAGATCCTCATAAATGCGATACGGTCTCTGTGAGCCTTGTTCATATTCGCCTGAATCTTAAATACAAAGGCTGAAAAATCATCACTCATAGGATCTACCGGTCCGCAGTCTGCAGTTCTCGGAAGCGGAGAAGTGGTCATCTTCAGGAAATGCTCCAGAAATGTTTCCACACCAAAGTTGGTAAGAGCAGAACCGAAAAATACCGGTGTCAGCTGTCCTTTGCTGACCTCTTCCTGAGAAAACTCCGCGCTTGCGCCATCCAGAAGCTCGATTTCTTCCATCAGCTGCTCTTTCTGCTCAGGATCCATGACCTCATCTGCACGGGGATCATTAATATCAATCTCTTCTATCACACCTTCCTTGGTGCCCTTCTGTGTATCGGAAAAGGTAAGGATCTTCTTTGTATTACGATCAAACACACCCCGGAATTTCTTACCGGAGCCGATTGGCCAGTTGATCGGACAGGTTGCAATACCAAGCTCTTTTTCGATCTCATCCAGAAGATCAAAAGTATCGTTGGCATCTCTGTCCATCTTATTGATAAAAGTAAAGATCGGAATGTGTCTCATAACACAGACCTTGAAAAGCTTACGGGTCTGTGCCTCAACACCCTTGGATCCATCGATGACCATAACTGCTGAATCCGCAGCCATCAATGTACGGTAGGTATCCTCGGAGAAATCCTGATGTCCAGGTGTATCCAGAATGTTTATACAATATCCGTCATAATGGAACTGAAGAACGGATGAAGTAACGGAAATACCTCTTTCCTTCTCGATCTCCATCCAGTCTGATACTGCATGGCGGGCCGTAGCCTTACCCTTTACACTTCCGGCCAGATTGATGGCCCCTCCATACAGCAGAAATTTTTCTGTTAATGTTGTTTTACCAGCATCCGGATGAGAGATGATGGCAAATGTTCTTCTTTTTTCTATTTCTTTCGTATACTTCGACACGTGAGCCTCCTGTATATTCTCTGATATCTCTATTTTACTATAACCTTTCCTATTCTAGTATAGACAAGGCTTTGCTGTCAAGGCAATTCAGTCGTAAATTCCCTCTGTATCAATAGTCTGATCGTTCTGGATATCTGCAGCCGTCTCTGCGTCCTCAGATGTTTGATCCGCCGGATCGCTTTCCACAGATGCAGCGGTATCCTGCACCTCATCACCTGTACTTTCCGCATTATCCTCTGCACCTCCCGTATTTTTTTCAGCTTCATCTGCAGTATTTATGACATCCGATGCATTTTTACTTTGACTCAGAGGCGTGATCACAATGCTCTCTGCTGCCACACCGGTTTTCCTCTTTACAATATCCTCGATCTGTGCACGTTTTGCATCCTCCAGATCTGCATCCGGCACCACAACATCCGCAGTTTCACCCGTCAGATTTACGATCACATTTTCAAAGCCCTTCGCCTCCAGAAGAAGCTCTGCAGCCGCCTCTTTTTCTGTAAGATCTGTCATGGAAACCATTGTGTTAATGGCATTCTGTTTTTCCTCATCACTGATGTCTTTATTACTGATGATTGCCTGCAGGTCCGCTTTGTTCTGGGAACGCACCTGCTCCCTGCTGACTTTTGCCTGTGCTGCAAAATCCGAAGCACCGGTAAGTACGGCCTCGCCCGGAGATGCGGTATCCATCACCTCCGACTGGGTTGTGCCATCTGCCCCGTTCTCATCCAGAAGGGCTGTTTCATCGGTCAGATCATAATCCACGTCATCCAGGATACTGCTGCTGTCTGTACTCGTCTCCTTATCCTTAAATCCCAGATCCACATCTGCGAAATTCAGATATCCGGCCACAGCAATGAGAATGGCCAGCGAGGTGATGATTACCTGATTTTTCTTCATGATCTTTTTCACTTCTACTCTCCTCATTTCATTTTCATTATTCTAATTTTATTAGCGTCGATCTGAAATAATGCCATAATTGCCTGCTGAATATTCTGGACTGTCACTGCGCTGCCTGCTCCCTGGGCCGCCACCAGTACACCGGTAACTTCATTTTTGCTGCTTATGGAAAAGTTTTCCGTATTTCCCTCATCCCCGGTCATAATGATCACTTCCACTTCTCCGACTCCTTCCACATTAGAAAGCAGTTCCTCAAGGCGGCTCTCCAGGCGGGTTTTCTCCGCATTCTGATCCTCTGCTGTTTTACTGTTCTTTCGGGTTACCGGAAGTCCTGCCACCAGAAGAAGGATTCCCAGAAGAAGGAAAACTCCCCACTCCTTCCATCCCATCCTCAGAAGCCAGGATCTGATACTGTCCTTTCCTGAGTCCGCAGATTCTTTCGAGCTCATTTTTCACCGCCTCCCTCTGTTTTTCTGTGACTGTTCCATAAAGTGTTATGGTCAGCTGAAGCTCTTTCTCCAGATCTACTTCTGTTTTTGCCGAAAAAACCCCTTCTTTCCTGAGGATACCCTGAACCTGATCCTTCAACTCCTGTTCATATGCTCCTTTAAGAAATGTTTCCCTTATTCCTTCTGCTTCTGTCTCCATACGTACCTGTTCTTCTCTCCCATAATTATTGCTGAATCCGGACAGAAGTTCTTCACTTTTTCCCACTACGGCAAATATAGGTGTACAGATCAAAAGCACCAACAGAAGCCCCATAAACAGCCGTATATACTGCTCATAACGCTTATCAGGCAGAATATGCAGAAGTGCTGTAGTAAGTACATGAAAAAAAGCCAGGCTTTTCATCCACTGATAAAGTTCTGTTCTCATCCCAAGCCTCCTCCTGCCATCAGGATCAGAAATGTAAGCATACATAAAATTTCCGCAGTAAACAGGATTCTCATCAGAAGTGCACATCCCTCTGCCATGGTACCAAAGGCTTCTACCAGCCGTTTGTCTGATACAGGCTGCGCCGCAGCCGCCAGAAAGCGATAGGTCAGTGACAAAAGTCCATATCGGACCAATGGCCCCGCCCCCACCGCCAGGATCACCAGTAAAAGCGCAATGCCCAGACTGTTTCTTACAAGAACAGCTGTGGTAAGGACCAGTTCCGTAACTGCATTTACCGCGCTCCCGATCCCAGGAAGAGCACCGGCAGTTTTTCCCACAGCACTCCGCTTCAGAGAATCCATTACCGGAGCTACAAGCCCACGCACCACCTGCAGTCCTGCTGCCACTCCAAGTAATGTCCGAAGCCCCCAGGAGATCACCGTCTCGATCAGCTCAGCCATTTTTCCCAGCATTTCTTCCCTGGAAAGATGATTTACAAATTTCAGAAGAATATATAAACTCACTCCGGGAAGCAGTACTCGTTCCAGGATCCATTGAAAAAGCCACACCAGAAGCAATACTCCCTGATAAAAAGCAGCTGCACTGGATGCACCTGACGCTGCTGCCACTGCCATAAAATACACCGGTGAGAGTTCCTTCATAAACTCCGTGATCCACGCAAGCATTGAAAGCAATGATGCACTCAAACCGGAAAAACTGTTCATCAGAAGAGTAAAAACAAGAAGATACACCACATAAAAACTGATCTCTCCCACCTGCCCGTTATCAAAGGCACCGGCAAACCCGGAAAAAACGGCAGCGAACAACAGCAGAAGCAGCAACTTCACGATCAGCTCTTTTTCTCTTTCAATACCGTAAAAAAGGAGACTGTGCAAAAATTCCCGCACACTCTCCTCCGAAAGCACCTCTTCCCCTGACAACAGTCTGTGAAACGCTTCTGTAACAGAAAATGTTTTTTCTCCAAGCATCTCATCTACCATGGACTGCAGGTCGGTAAGCTCCATCTGATCTGTGATCTGTTGTTCCGCCGAAGAAGCATAAACGATCACACCGCCAAAACAGCTTATAACTACAGCCAGAAACAGGGCTGCACAAATCTCTGACCAATATCTTTTCATGCAAGAAATCCCTGTATGGTATCCAGCAGTGCCAGAAGAACCGGCATACTTAAAACCATTACAGATAACCGGCAGAACAGTTCGATCTGTGCACCAGTGGAGGAATATCCTGCATCTCTGCATATACCGGATGAAAATTGTCCGATATAGGTGATCCCGATCATCTTCAGCAAAGTAGTAATATAGCTTCCATCAATCGGAAGACTCTGTTTCAGTCTCTCCAGAGACTGGAACAGATAGCTGATCTTCCCTACCGCTAATCCCAGTATCACAAGACCTATTCCCATCGTAACAAGGCTTACATACTCCGGTGCGCGGTCTTTCAGAAGAATCCCCAGAAGAACCCCTGCCGCTCCCAGAACAGAAATCTTCAGAATATCCACGGTTCTTTCCCTCCCCTACAGTACAAAAAGCTGCTGGATATTTTTAAAAAGCTCATAAATATACGGCACGATCCAGAACAGTACTAAAAGAAGTCCTGAAAAACTCACCAGAAAAGCCTGTTCCTCCCTTCCGCTATGTTTCAGGATCTGAGAAAGAACAGAGACCAGGATCCCTACTGCACCGATCTTAAATATGATACTGACCTCCAAATGATCCCTCCTTTTCTTCTGAAAGCCTGTCCTTCTTACTACTGTCTGATAAACAATACTATACCAGGAGAACCGCAAGCAGCAGGCCTCCAAGAATCCCAATTCCCTGGTACAGTTTTTTCTTTCCGGAAACCTCCGCTTTCCGCTTCAATATCTCTGCTTCCAGATTATTTTCATACAGGGAAAGCTGTCGCATCTGCATTTCCAGATCCATATAGCCCAGATATTCTCCGAAAGAAAAAAAAGCGTCCTTTTCCCCATGGGTAAGGCAGCTTTTTTTCAGGGCGCTTTCCGCACATTCCCTGCATATCTGTGAAAGTTTTTCTCCTGTTCCCGCTTTCATCCTGTCCGCGGCACTGATGAGAAACTCTCTGTATTTTCCATTCATTCTTCCTGCTGCTCCATAAAAAGCATCCGGCAGTGATGCATTCCCGCAGCGGATCTCGCCTTTCAGGCAGATCACCATCTGAAGCAGTTTTTCCAGTATACGAATCTGCTCCGAAAGTCTCATACTTCCGGAAAATCCCATTCCGGCTCCTGCCGCCACTACCAGAATACAGCCTACAATCCGGTACATAGGCATTTCCCATTTTCATCATAGATTCCTTCCACGATTCCTGCACGTTCATGCTTTCCCAGAAAAATATATCTCTGGAAAACCCGCGCTTCCCACAATTTCCGGAAAAACGGCTGGGATAATGTTTCTTCCATGGAAGCTCCATGTGCAGTTGCGATCAGACGACATCCACAGTGGATAACTGATTCCACAGCCTTGAAATCTTCTTCTTTTCCAAGTTCATCCACAGCAACCACAACCGGCGACATTGACCGGATCAGCATCTGCATCCCTTCTGCTTTCGGACAGCCGTCCAGGATATCCGTACGCATTCCAAGGTCATTCTGAGGGATCCCCTGATAGCATCCGGCCAGCTCACTGCGCTCATCGACTACTCCTACCGTAACACCGGAAATATTTCCCCATCCATTACTCATCTGCCGGATGATATCCCGAAGAAGCGTGGTCTTCCCACATCTGGGCGGAGAAACGATCAAGGTATGCATGATCTGCTCTCTTGTCTGGATATATGGCAGCACTTCTTCTGCACATCCCTGGATCTCATGTGCCAGACGGACATTGATGCAGGAAATATATTTCATCCCACGGATACGGTTTCCGTCCAGGATCACCTTTCCGGTAACTCCTACACGGTGCCCACCCTGTACACTCAAAAACCCCTGGCGAATCTCATCTTCATAAGCATACAGGGAATAGCCGCTGACATACTCCAGTGTTTCCTTAAGATCCTCCCGCGTAACCAGATAAGGTTCTGTATCTTTTTGCCGGAGGAAACATTCTCCCCCATCATAAGTGAGGAACAGAGGTCTTCCCACGCGGAGACGTATCTCATATAATTTATCATAATCAAGGTCTGCATCCACCAGAAGCTGGCGGACATTACTGGCAAACAGGTTCTGGATCTGGTTTGCGTCCATGTTTTCACCTCTTACACTTAAATATATTGCGGACATGCCGGATTTAGTACCTGTTGTCTTTTTTGATGCTCTCTCGTTTTTTCTTTATTCCGACAGAAAAAAAAGACTTTCTTCTTCGTCATAGGTCTCCATCTTCGAAAGATTCAGCTTCAGGACCCGATCCACAATATTTACGGAGGACGCACGGTATGCATAGGCACAGGATTCAAACATCACATAAAGACTGTCACCCTCCACCACGATCTGTTCCAGTCGTTCCGGAAAACGATAAGTTCTGGCAGAATTCTCGTTTACATACAAACGCTTATCGGATTGTTCATAAAACACCAGCCTGGATGGCAGGATTCCAAAAGAATGAGAGATCAAAAGCTTATCATTATAAAAAGCAATTCCCTGAACCTGCTCCGATATGGTGGAATAATCCAACGGAACTGCCATTTCAAAATCCATGCCCAGTTTCTCGTCCATGGTATTGATCAGTTTTCCCTCTTCGTCAACTCCGTATCGTGCAATTACACTTTCGTTATATTTTTCAAAGCAGCCTACATACAGACATCCCTTATAAAAGGTCATAAAAGAATCTCTCACGATCCCATAAAGACTGACTATCTGGAAAGTATCCACCGGCAGATGGCTGTCATCATAATCGTAGGCTTCTATTGTATCCATCTTTATACTCACTGCCTGTGCGATCCCATTGATATTGGAGGAACACCATAATAACTTATGCTCCGGGTCATAGGCAAGTCCTCCCACATGAGGCTGTCCAGGCAGTATCACTTCTTTAATAAAATTATGATTTTCCTTATCGATCACATAAATGACCGAATTATGTTTCTGTGTGCTGCAGTAAGCGCTGACCAGCACATAATCCTCTGTAACCGCCAGTCCCTGAGGCGTCATGGATGTACACATGGCAGGAGTGGCACCCTTTTTTGTGAGCAGCGTCCTGGTATTCTTCAGCCCGGGAATGACATATGTTCCATATTCCTTCTCTTTTTCTCTCCCATCAAAGGCAAAATAAGAAAAATCCTCTTTCTGGGAAAGCATCTGTTTCTGTCCCCGCAGTGTATACACTGCAGCACCTCGGTTTGTCACCACAGCTTTTGTGGGCAGCTCCGTTTTTGCACGGTAAACAAATGCATATAAAAAATAACATATGCACAGCACAAAAACAACTGCCAGGATCTTCAGAATGAAAATCCTGAAGCTGCGTTTCATCTCTTTGTTCATTTCATCGTCTCTATTTGCTATTTCAAAATGATGTCTTCGTATTCAAATCGTAATTCCAGGCTGTCCCTGGACCAGATTGCACCACTGTATCCCGGTTCCAGCTCCAGCATTATGTAATTTCCCTTATCCATGGAAATCGTACGCAGATCCCTGGACAGTCCCTCTCCGGTCCATTTGATATATGCCTCTCTCAAAACCCACTGGGCAAAAAAGGCTTTCTCCATATCATCTGCATCCAGGATTTCCCGTATCATATCTGCCGGCACCATTCTTTCAAGGAGCCGTTCGTAATTTACCTTCTTGTGGATCTGCACATCAATGCCCACCTCTTCTCCGGCAAACAGACACATCACATATTTTCCGGAATGTGTGATATTATAATGAATTCTTGGAAGCAGGGTAAAAAACGGTTTCCCATGTTCCCCCTTTGACCGAGGCTCAAAAGCAAGCTTTCGTCCAAATTCCCGCTCAAGTCCGATTTCCAGAAGTTTTTCCCCGATCATATGCTCCATATTCTTGCTGTTATATTCATCTCTGATCTTCGTATAATAAATAATCCCATTCATAATCCGGCCTCCTCAAGAAAACGGGACGGTTCCCGTTCCTTCTCATACTGCTGTCTTACATAATACAGGCAGAGTTTCTTCTTTGCCCGTGTCATACCAACGTAGAAAAGCCTCCGTTCTTCCTCCAGATGTGCCTCCAGGACTGCCTTCCGATAAGGCATGCTGCCTTCATTTACATTCATGATATATACATTGTCATATTCCAGACCTTTGACCGCATGAAGAGTGGATATCACCACTCCTTCCCGTTTCACATCCTGTTTCTTCGCCTGTTCTTCAAGCTTTCTGGTATACTCGTCCATATAGGCCATCCATTCTTCCAATGTTTTCATTCCTCTGGCACTTTCATGGATCCGGTTCAGGGTTTCCATAAGCTCTTCCGGTTTTATTTTACGATACCTTGCATATTCCTGCAAGTATTCTTCGTATCCCATGCCATTCCGGATAAAATTAATGGCTGCATAAGGGGCCATAGTCTTTAAGATCCGAAGATGTGTCTCCATCGTTGTGATCCTGTCACACATCCAGTCTTTGTCTTTGTAAAACTCTCCCAATGCTTTAAAATCAACGTTTTTTTCTGTCAGAGCATCTCTGGCTATGTATCGGTTTGGCCGGTTCATGATCTCCAGAAATGTACTGCGGCTCCGGTCTCCTTCTGCCATTTTCAAATAAGCGATCATATTCCGGCAGATCCAGTGTCGGAACAGGTTGGGCAGTTTTTCCTTCATAGTGAAAGGAACCCCATACTCCATCAACGCAGCGACCAGTCCTTCGGCTTCCTGATTAGTCCTGAAAAGCAGCGCTGTATCTTCAATATTATCCCCTTCTTCCATCCGATTCCGCAGCAGGCCTGCAACTGCCATATATTCGTCTCTGGGATTTCGAAATTCTTTTATCTGCACCGGCTCTCCCGGTTCATTTGGTGTGGAAAGTTTTTTCACATAACGGTTTTCATTATGATCGATCACCTTCATGGCTGTATCCAAGATATTTCCACTGCACCGGTAATTGATATTCAGGATCACCGTCTCCGCATTTTTAAAATCTTCCGGGAAATTCAGCATGATCTCCGGGTGAGCGCCGCGGAAATGATAGATAGACTGATCATCGTCTCCCACCACAAACAGATTGTTCTCCGGTGCTGCCAGCATCTTCACGATATCATACTGAAGATGATTGATATCCTGAAACTCATCCACCAGAATATAGTGAAACTTCTTCTGCCATGCAGATAGGATATCTTTTCGCTTTTTCAGAAGTTCATAACAGCTTAACAGCATATCATCAAAGTCAAGTTTTCTTCTTTCATTCAGGACTTTTCGATATCCCTGAAAAATCTGTCGGAATACTTCATCCGGGCAGCAGGAAGAATAATAATGTTCCAGAGAGATCCTTCCACCTTTTACAACACTGATCTCCTTGGCAATATCTTCCACAAAATCCCCTTCCTGGGACTGTTCTGCAGCACAGTTTACCACCAGTTCTCTTAAGATCGCATATTTTTCTTCTTCTGACAGGATATTTCCTCCATTCAGACCATAAGCCTGTTTGAGGATCCCGTAAAACACTCCGTGAAAAGTCCCGAAAGTAACGCCGGTTCGCTGAACACTGGTAAATTTCAGAAACCGTTCTTTCATTTCCACTGCTGCTGCCCTGGAAAAAGTCACAACAAGAACAGAGGAAGCCGGTATCTTCCCTTCCTGGATCATATGTGCTGTTCTTTCTACTATGACGGAAGTTTTCCCCGAACCGGGGCCTGCCAGAACCATCATAGGTCCTGACAGGTGGGCGATTGCCCTTTTCTGAGATGGATTTCGTTTCATAACTGGATTATCGATCACACTCTTATTTATTTTCAAGCTTTTCGATTGCTGCATGTACACGTTTCAGTGTCTCTTCCTTGCCAATGATCTCCATGATCTCTGTTGCACCGGCCGGTGTCATCTGCTTGCCGGATACTGCTGTACGAAGCGGCCACATAACATAACCATTCTTATATCCGTGCTCCTTTACAAAAGCGCTTAAAGATGCATACAGCGGATCATTGGTATAATCCTCCTGTGCTTCCAGTACCGGAAGCACTTCCTTGAGAACTGCAAGAGAAGTCTCCTCTGTTGTTTTCATCTTTTTGTGGCGGTACATCGCACTGTCATACTCCGGAACTGCCTCAAAGAAATCTACAAGCTCCGGAATATCCGGGAATACTTCAATTCTGGTCTGAACCATTCCTGCAATCTTCTTAAGATCAAAGTCTTTTTTCAGAACTTCTTTCAGATACGGAAGTGCTCTCTCATAGAATGCCTCCGGATCCATCTTCTTGATATACTCACCATTCATCCATTTCAGCTTGGCAATGTCAAAAACTGCCGGTGATTTGTTGATATGATGATAATCAAATGCCTCCACAAGCTCCGGAAGAGAAAAGATCTCACGGTTGTCTGCCGGGCTCCATCCAAGGAGTGCAACATAGTTGATCACTGCCTCTGTCACAAATCCCTGATCGATCAGATCTTCATAGGAAGAATGTCCACATCTCTTGGAAAGCTTCTGATGTGTCTCGTCTGTGATCAGCGGACAGTGAACATAGGTCGGGATTTCCCATCCGAATGCCTCATAAATACGATTATACTTCGGTGAAGAGGAAAGGTATTCGTTACCTCTTACAACATGTGTGATTCCCATAAGGTGATCATCAATTACATTTGCGAAGTTGTAGGTCGGATAACCGTCAGATTTGATCAGGATCAAATCCTCCATCTCCTCATTGTTAACGGTGATATCTCCGTAAATAACATCATGGAATGTAGTGGTTCCCTCTGTTGGCATATTAAAGCGGATAACATGCGGCTCACCTGCATCCAGACGGCGCTGAACCTCTTCCTTGGAAAGATGGAGACATCTCTTGTCATAAATAGAGATTTCCTTACCCGCAACAGTACGTTTCATGCTTTCCAGCTCTTCCTTGCCGCAGAAGCAGTAATATGCATCTCCCTGCTCAATAAGCTGTTTGGCATATTTCAGATACATGCCTGTTGCCTGACGCTCGCTCTGTACATACGGGCCAAATCCGCCATCCTTGTCCGGTCCCTCATCATGGAGAAGTCCTGTTTTCTCAAGAGTACGGTAGATGATATCTACAGCTCCCTCCACATAACGTTCCTGGTCTGTATCTTCAATACGGAGGATAAAATCTCCGCCTTCATGTTTTGTGATCAAATAAGCATAAAGAGCTGTTCTTAAATTACCCACATGCATTCTTCCTGTAGGGCTCGGTGCAAATCTTGTTCTGATCTTTGTCATTTCTTTTCTCCTCGTTTTTGTTGTTTCTCTTTATAGGTGCTATTATATACCCAAATCCTTCAAAATGTCCATAGGTTTTCCGGCGGAATACCCTGCCATCCCTCTCATGTATCTTCGCATATACAAAAAAATCCTCTGAGACACTGTCGTCCCAGAGGATCCTAGATTTCTGCTTATGCTTCTACGCCTTTGTTCTTAAGATAATCGATCACATCTCCAACTGTGTTCAGATCTGTAAGCTCCTCTGCCGGGATCTCAACATTGTACTCATCCTCAAGAGCCATGACCAGTTCAAACAGGTCAAGAGAATCTGCACCAAGATCATCCTTGAAAGATGTCTCCGGTGTGATTGTAGATGCCTCACAATTTAACTGCTCTGCAAGCATTTCTTTCATTTTTTCTAACATGTCTTATTCTCTCCTTTAATCGTTACAGATCGAATCTGTTTCCTCTTTTTGAGCAAAGTATATAGTCTGCAAAAACAGTTGTCAAGAGGATTTTCCCAAAAAATGGCTCCAGAGCAAAAATATTTTGATTTTAAAACTATTTTACTCTTGAAATTTTATCTGACGGGCCACGCTGAGAGCTATTGCCATCTCCAGCATCAGGAACACAATGGACGTTCCTCCGTAACTGATAAAGGGCAAGGTGACACCTGTATTGGGCATCAGATTCAGTACAACGGCAATGTTAAGGATCACCTGCAGCGCAATATGTATAAAAATCCCGGTAACGATCAGTGAGCCAAACAGATCCGGTGCATTCTGCGCAATAAAAAACAACCTGTACAAAAGATATCCGAACAGGATCAGTACAAAAATCCCTCCGAAAATTCCAAGCTCCTCACAGATAATGGAAAAGATCATATCATTTTGTGCTTCCGGAACACTTCCAAGCTTCTGGATACTATTTCCAAGCCCGCGGCCAAAAAGCCCTCCGGAGCCAATGGCATACAATGCCTGCAGCGTCTGATAACCGCCTTCATCGGAATATTTCTCAGGCTGAAGCCATACAAGTACTCGCATAACACGGAAGCTGTCACTATTCTTGGTCGTCGCAACCAGAAAAAGTACTCCGATCACAATAAGGATCACTCCTGCCGCTGCCACAGCAATAAACGGACGCATATCCGGATGTGCCACAAACACCATTCCAACTGTTATTCCCAAAATGATCATGGCTGTACTCAGGTTATCTGTAAGTATATAAGCCGCAAGCGCAAGTCCTGCCCCCGGAAGTCCCAGGATCATACAGCTCTTTAAAGTTTTCACCTTTCGTCCCATTTTTCCGATCATGTAAGCCATCATGATAATAACCGCGATCTTTGCCAGCTCGGCAGGCTGAAAGTTGATCGGTCCGATATACAGCCATCTGGTAGCACCATGAGAGGAATGTCCCAGCGGAGTCCGCACAAGTCCCATAAGGATCAGCGAAGCCACATACAACGCAGTTGTAAAAGGAAGAAGGATATGATAATCCAGTATTTTTGAAATAAATAACGCTCCGATCAGACATGCTGCACTGATCAGTGCCTGTTTCTTAAAATAAAACATATCGTTGCCATAATTCACTTCTGCCATATATGAACTGGTGCTGTAAAGCATGACCAGTCCAAAGCACACCAGCAGTACAATAACAGCTACCAGATTATAATCATAATAATCAGATTTCTTATTCTGCTTTTTTCTGTTAAGCAGAGTTTTTTTCATTCTATCACCATCGCTTTCTGTATCTGCGAAGAATTTCCTGATATCCACGAGTAATAAAGAAAGTAAAAAAAATTCCCGGAAAGCCGCATAAATGCTGTCTTTCCGGGACGTTCCATAAATGGACCTGAGGGGAATCGAACCCCTGTCCGAAAGCCTATCCCTTAAGGCATCTCCCATCACAGTCGCTGATTTAACATTCCCTCAGCAGTACGCCCACCGACAGGCTTACTGCTTCAGTAGCTTCATGATACATCTACCGGGGCAAAGCTTACCCGGCAAGGTTTCTCACATGGTCGACGCCAGATTCCCGATGTGTGAGTGCAACGGGGCTGACGAGCAGCTTAGGCTGCTAACGCTAACTTTTCGTCTGCGTTTATATTTAGTTCCCGGTTGGTACGCAGTCCAGGAGTCTGCGGATGGCTTCCCTAACTTCAAAGCCCCCGTCGAAACCAGTACAAGCCCTTAAAAGACTTCTGTGACAGGATCATTTCCGGTCATCTCTGGTGGACAGACGAACTTCTTAGTCAGTTTTTTGACTGGGTTTAATTATACCAGAATGATTTTTCGTGTCAAGGATATTTCAAAAAAAGTCCAGACTGTACAGTTTTTCTTACCTGTACAGTCTGGAATATGCATTCAAACTTTGGTATTTTAAATACTGTCAAAATGATCTTTTAATTTTATGGCACAAAAAAACCCGCTTACGCGGGTTTTTTGCTGCATTATACACGTGAGAGATACTCACCTGTTCTTGTATCGATCTTCAGTTTGTCGCCCTGGTTTACGAACAGAGGAACCTGAACCTGTGCACCTGTCTCAACAGTTGCCGGTTTGGTAGCACCCTGTGCTGTATTTCCTGCGAATCCTGGCTCTGTCTCAATAACCTCAAGCTCTACAAAAAGAGGTGGCTCGATTGCGAATACCTCTCCGTTATGAGAGCAAACCTTAACCATCTCATTATCCTTAACAAATTTCAGAGAATCGCCAACCTGCTCCTCTGTAAGACCAACCTGATCATATGTCTCTGTATTCATGAAGTAGTATAAACCACCATCCTGATACAGATACTGCATATCTACACGCTCAATACGTGCTGCCGGGAATTTCTCTGTAGGGCGGAAGGATTTCTCTACTACAGAGCCTGTGATAATGTTCTTGTATTTTGTTCTTACAAAGGCTGCGCCTTTTCCTGGTTTTACATGCTGGAATTCAACGATCTGACATACGTTTCCATCAATTTCAAGTGTGATACCATTTTTGAAATCACCTGCTGAAATCATAAATATTTCCTCCTTAATATATGCGGTTCTTTTTCGCTATGGATTATTCTATAATACCTTTTGCCATTTTTCAACTGTTTTTTTGTTTAAGCCTTCAATTTTTCTTCAATTTCTGCGATCAGCTCATCAAAAGGCTTCACTCCTGTGACAACTTTAATGTCCGCAAACTTCTCATAAACCGGATCTCTCTGTTTCAGAAGTTTCTTGATCTTCTCTTCTTTATTCTCAGTTCCTTCCAATGTGGGATTGTTACTTCCTTCCAGACGTTTGATCAACGTTGCAGCAGATCCCTTCAGATAGATGATCGTTCCCATACTCTGGAGATATTTCTGGTTCTGCTCCTGAAGAGGCAATCCCGCACTTACAGAGATTACCTTCCGTTCGCTGTCTGTGGACAGTTCCTTGACTGCCATAGTCTCCAGCGCACGGTAAAATGCTTCTCCAAAGCGTTCAAATACCTCCTTTACTGACATGTTCATTTTTTTCACGATCAGTCTGTCCACGTCAATAAACGGAAGCCCCAGGTCCTTCGCCAGTCTCTTTCCAACTCGTGTCTTTCCTGAACCCATAAAGCCGATGATTACAATATGGTTCATGAATTCTTTCCCTCCTCTTTTTGGTAAAAATGTAATACTATTTTTTCCAGATATCGCTTCAGTACGATCTGGATCTCCTCTTTTGGATGAATCGGTTTCACAAGGATCGTCCGGATCCCTGCTCTCTTTGCTCCATAAATATCCGTAAACAACTGATCTCCTATAAAGATCGTCCTGTCAAGATCGATTCCGATCACCTGGCAGGCTTTTTTATAATTTTTCACAGCCGGTTTATGGGCATTTTCTATAAAATCCCCCTCTACTGCTTTGGCAAAGGGCTCCACACGAGGTTTCTGGTTATTGGATACAAAGCAGTATCGAAACCCGAGAGCCCTCAGCTTTTCAAACAGTTTCTTTGCCCGGTCATCTGCCGGTGCACCGTGGGGAACAATGGTATTATCGATATCAAAGAGCAGCCCTCTGTATCCTTCTCTGTAAAGCTTCTCATAATCGATCCCATACGCAGAATCCAGATATTCATCCGGAAAAAAGCATCTGAACATCTATTCCACCTCAGTCCTTTCCTATCGCTCGCAAAGAGGAATATACTCTGCTTCCGGAAGGACATTCTTATATGCGGGACGGATGATCTTATCCACATTGATAAGCTCTTCCATACGATGTGCGCTCCAGCCTACGATACGTGCAATAGCAAACATCGGTGTGTAAAGCTCCAGCGGCAGATCCAGCATGCTGTAAACAAATCCGCTGTAAAAATCCACATTGGCACTGACACCCTTATAGATCTTACGCTCCTCTGCGATAACCTTTGGTGCAAGACGCTCTACTGCAGCATACAGCTGATAATCCTTCATTCTGCCCTTTTCTCTTGCAAGCTGTTCCACATAGCCTTTAAAGACTTCTGCACGTGGATCTGAAACAGAATAGATCGCATGTCCCATACCATAGATCAGTCCACGTTTATCAAAGGCCTCTTTATGAAGAAGCTTCTTAAGGTATGCACTGATCTCCTCTTCATCACTGTAGTCATGTACGTGTTTACGCATATCGTTAAACATTTTTACGACTTTGATGTTGGCACCGCCGTGTTTCGGGCCTTTCAGAGAACCTAGTGCTGCCGCGATCGCAGAATACGTATCTGTCCCGGAAGAGGAAACCACATGTGTAGTAAAAGTAGAGTTATTACCACCGCCATGCTCCATATGAAGGATCAGAGCAATATCAAGGATCTCTGCCTCCAGTGCCGTATACTTCTTATCCGGTCTTAACAGACGCAGGATATTCTCAGCTGTGGAAAGCTCCTTTTTAGGCTGATGGATATAAAGACTCTCGCCTTTCTCATAGTGGTTATAGGCCTGATATGCATAAACAGATAACAGCGGGAAAACGCTGATCAGGTTGATACACTGACGGAGCACATTCTCCAGTTCAATATTATCCGGGTCTTTGTCGTAGGAATAAAGTGTCAGCACGCTTCTTGACAGAGCGTTCATAATATCTCTGGATGGTGCCTTCATAATGACATCCCTTACAAAATTCCGCGGAAGCATACGCTGGTTCGCAAGAATCCCGGAAAATCCATTCAGTTCTTCCTGATCCGGAAGCTTTCCGAAAAGAAGCAGATAGGTTACTTCCTCAAAACCGAAGCGCCGGTCATTGATAAAACCATTTGTCAGATCCTTAATGTCATACCCGCGATAAGAAAGCTTACCTGCGCAGGGAACCTCTTTTCCGTCCACGATCTTCGTTGCCTGGACATTGGAGATCTGGGTCAGTCCTGCAAGGACACCCTTTCCATTCAGGTCACGCAAGCCTCGCTTGACATCGTATTTGCCATATAAAGACAGATCCAGTTTGTCATTCTCACGACAGATCTGGGTAAGTTTCTCAATCTCAGGTGTCACTTTCATGTTGAATTTGCTCATCAGTTATTTCCCCTTTCGATTTCTGTTTTATTGCTGTTCGATAACGGTCCCTCCTCATTCCCCTCTCAAGCAATTCTGGTCTTATTTGTATATCCCGGCGTAGCTGGCCGGGATATTTCAGATATATTATAACATTTTTTTCGGTTCCGGTCTATGCCGAAAATATAACCGAATATCTGCTTTACAGTTTATCGGTTATGAGCAGGCAGCGAATGCGGATCGCAAATCTCCTCTTGTCTATCTGCGATCAGACCTGCTTATATGTAGCAAAGAACTCTTTCATCTTCTTCATTGCCTTGTCAAGCTGGCGTATATCCGGCAGATAAACAATACGGAAGTGATCCGGCTGATTCCAGTTGAAGCCCTTGCCCGGAACAACAAGCACCTGTTTCTCATGAAGAAAATCCAAAGCAAACTGTTCATCATTGAAAATATTGAATTTCTCAGTATCGATCTTCGGGAATATATAAAATGCCGCATGTGGTTTTACAACGGAAATTCCCGGAATATCATTCAGTGCCTTGTAAATAAAGTCTCTCTGCTCATAAACACGTCCGCCCGGCTGCGTATATTCATTGACACTCTGATATCCGCCAAGTGCAGTCTGTACAATGGACTGTGCCGGAACATTTGAACAGAGACGCATGGAAGAGAGCATATTGATTCCCTCTATATAACCCTTCGCCTTACTTTTTGCACCACTTAAAATCATCCATCCGATGCGGAAACCTGCGATCATATGAGACTTGGACAATCCTGAAAATGTTACACAGAACACATCGGGTGCAAGGGATGCAATCGATGTATGTTTATATCCATCCATAACAAGACGGTCATAGATCTCATCAGAAAAGATGATCAGCTCATTTTCTCTTGCAATGTCTGCAATCTGTTCCAGGATCTCCTTCGGATATACTGCACCTGTAGGGTTATTGGGATTGATGATAACGATCGCCTTGGTCCTTGGTGTGATCTTGCTCTTGATATCCTCAATATCCGGATACCAGTCAGACTGTTCGTCACAGATATAATGAACTACATTTCCGCCTGCCAGTGTTGCAGTAGCTGTCCACAGCGGATAATCCGGAGCCGGGATCAGGATCTCATCTCCGTTATCAAGTAACGCCTGCATACAAAGGTTGATCAGTTCACTGACACCATTTCCCGTATAAATATCATTAATGGTAACTCCCGGGATCCCGCGAAGCTGTGCATACTGCATGATCGCTTTTCTTGCAGAAAAAATGCCCTTGGAATCGGAATATCCCTGGGAAGTACGAACATTACTCAGCATATCCAGGATCACTTCCTGAGGTGCTGAAAACCCAAATGGATACGGATTACCAATATTCAGCTTCAGAATCTCCATTCCATCTTCTTCCATTCTGGCAGCCTCATCCACAACCGGTCCGCGCACATCGTACAGCACGTTGTCAAGCTTTGATGATTTCCCGAATGTTCTCATAAAAACCACTCCTCTTCTAATTTTCACTATTATTTAACCATTTTAATTTCATAGTCAAAAAATATTTATTCTATATCATCTCACATTTAGGCTTTCAACGCAAGAAATAAAAATTTAAAAAAAATAAATTTAGCACTTCCCTTTTTTAGCATGTTAATGTATAATAGCACTCGAATTTAGTTTTCAACGCAATTTAATATGTGATGAGGAGGAAACAATAATGTCTTACACAGAAGAAGTTTATGAAAGAGTTGTAGCACAGAATCCTGGCGAGCCAGAATTCCATCAGGCAGTTAAGGAAGTTCTCGATTCCCTTAAAGTCGTAATTGACAAAAATGAGGAAGAGTATCGTAAACTTTCTATCCTTGAGCGTCTTGTAGAGCCAGAGAGGATCATCTCCTTCAAAGTACCGTGGATCGATGATAACGGAACTGTACAGGTTAACAAGGGATATCGTGTTCAGTTCAACAGCGCCATCGGACCATACAAAGGCGGCTTAAGATTCCATCCTTCTGTAAATCAGGGTATCCTGAAATTCCTTGGTTTTGAGCAGACCTTTAAAAACTCTCTTACAGGCCTTCCGATCGGCGGTGGAAAAGGTGGCTCCAACTTCGATCCTAAGGGTAAATCTGACAGAGAGGTTATGGCATTCTGCCAGAGCTTTATGACAGAGCTTTGCAAATATATCGGCGCAGATACAGATGTTCCGGCTGGTGACATCGGTGTCGGCGGACGTGAGATCGGTTATCTCTTCGGACAGTATAAGAGAATCCGTGGCCTTTATGAGGGTGTCCTTACAGGAAAGGGTCTTTCCTTCGGAGGTTCCCTGATCCGTACAGAGGCTACCGGTTACGGTGTTGTATACATGCTCAACGAGATTGCCAAAGCTCACAATGATTCTGTAGAAGGAAAAACAATCGTTGTAACAGGTTCCGGTAATGTAGCTATTTACGCTGTTGAGAAAGCTACTCAGCTTGGTGCCAAGGTTGTTGCAATGAACGACTCCAACGGATATGTCTACGATCCGAACGGAATCAACCTTGACGTCGTAAAGGATATCAAAGAAGTAAAACGTGGACGTATCAAAGAATATGCAGACCGTGTTGAGGGTGCTACCTACACTGAGGGACTTGGCATCTGGAATATCAAATGTGATATCTACCTTCCATGCGCTACTCAGAACGAGCTTGGTCTTGACGGAGCTAAAACACTGGTTGCAAATGGCTGCAAATACGTCGTTGAAGGTGCAAACATGCCTACTACTCTTGATGCAACAACATACCTTCAGGAGAACGGTGTTCTCTTCATGCCTGGTAAAGCCGCAAACGCTGGCGGTGTTGCCACATCTGCACTTGAGATGAGCCAGAACTCCATGAGACTTTCCTGGACAAGAGAAGAGGTTGATGAGAAACTCCACAACATCATGATCGATATCTTCCACAAAGCTGATGACGCTGCTAAACGTTACGGTATGGAAGACAACTATGTTGTAGGTGCAAACATCGCCGGCTTCGAAAAAGTTGTTGACGCTATGAAAGCTCAGGGTATTGTTTAATTAAGTTTCCTGAATCATTAATGTATATTTATAGCAGGGACCGCAGAGGATTTTTCCCAGGCGGTTCCTGTTTTTTTGTATCCACTTTTACGATCTCTGAAAAATCGAACATTCATGTGTAAAGCGGACATTCGCAATCCGCTTCGCTACTTGCTCATGAACGCAGTCGCTTCGCGATCTGCGTTCAAAAAAGGCCGGTTGTCTTTTGACAATCGGCCTGAAATCTCCTGCATTTGCGGTCTATTCATTTAATCTCTTAATTGATCAGCTTCTTCAGCTCATCCATAAAGGTACTGACATCTTTAAACTCTCTGTATACAGACGCAAAGCGTACATACGCCACCGCATCCAGATCCTTCAGATGCTCCATAACGATCTCTCCGATCTTGGTACTGCTGATCTCACGGTCTTCTGACCGGAAAATATCTCCTTCTATGGAATCGATCATCTCTTCCACTCTCTCAATGGGAATGGGGCGCTTATAGCAGGCACGAAGAACACCATCCTGGATCTTGGAACGTTTATAGCTTTCCCGGTTCTGATCCTTCTTGATCACAGTCAGCGGAATCGTTTCCACCTTCTCATAAGTTGTAAAACGCTTTCCGCAGGCATCACAGAGACGGCGGCGGCGGATGGAATTGGTATCCTCTACAGGTCTGGAATCTACAACTCTTGTATTATCCTGGTTACAGAACGGACATCTCACGGAACTCTCCCCCTTTCCGGATCAGTAAATCATTACTAAATTCGTTTTTATTATAAAATAAATGCACATAATGTGTCAACAATCGGACTTGCATAAATTTTACAGATTTTCCATAAAATCATACCAGGTGATGAATTTATGCGCATCTGTGAGCTGAAACAAAAAGAAGTGATCAATATCCATACCTGCCGCAGTCTTGGCTGCCCTCTTGATGTGGAATTCTGCTGTGAAACCGCACGTCTGAAAGCCCTGATCATGCCGGAACCGGGAAAATTTTGCTGGTGTTTTTCCAAAGAAAATGAATATTCCATTCCATGGGACTGCATCCGCCAGATCGGCGAAGATATCATCCTTGTTGATTTCCGTAATGAAAAACTGCTGTCCGGAGAATAAATACCTCCTTATTGTCAAGGCCCTTTATTTTTTATATTTTCCCTGAAAAAGTATATTTCAACCGCCCTCTGAGAATCATCTTAATGTACTGACAAGACAAGGAGGATTCTAAGATGGCACTGAATAAAGTTGAAATCTGCGGAGTAAATACCTCAACCCTTCCCGTTCTCGATCAGGAAGAAAAGGCGGAGCTCTTTAAAAGAATCAAAGCTGGCGATGAAGAAGCCAGGGAATTGTACATCAAAGGCAATCTGCGGCTTGTTTTAAGCGTGATCCGGCGTTTTCAGAACAGCAGTGAAAATCCGGATGACCTTTTTCAGATCGGCTGCATCGGCCTGATCAAAGCGATCGATAATTTCGACACCACTCTTCAGGTAAAATTTTCCACCTATGCAGTTCCCATGATCATCGGAGAGATCCGAAGATATCTCCGTGATAACAACAGCATACGGGTCAGCCGTTCTCTGCGGGATATCGCTTACAAAACCATCTATACCCGGGAAAACTATATGCGGCAGCATCTCAAAGAGCCTACCATTGCAGAAATCGCTGATGAGATCGGTATCGACAAGGAAATGATCGTCTATGCCATGGATGCGATCCAGAGCCCGGTAAGCCTTTTTGAGCCCGTGTATTCCGAAGGCGGAGATACCCTATATGTTATGGATCAGATCAGTGATAAAAAGAACCTGGAAGAAAACTGGGTGGAGGATATTTCTCTTCGAGATGCCATGAACCGGCTTGGAGAGCGTGAACGTCACATTATCGATCTCCGCTTCTACGAGGGAAAAACCCAAATGGAGGTAGCTGATGAGATTGGTATCTCCCAGGCTCAGGTCAGCCGACTGGAAAAACATGCTCTTCGCAGTATGCGAAACTATCTCCGGAATTGATTCATCTCTCTTCAGACAAAAAGCTGCAGCAGAATATCTGTTATCCTGCCGCAGCTTTTATCTCTTATTTCAGCGCTTTCTCAATTTCTTCGATCACGATCCGAAGCGCCTTCAGCCTTGCATATTTCTTATCTACGGATTCCAGAATGTGCCATGGTGCATAAGCAGTGCTGGTTTTCTGAAGCATCTCATCTACTGCTGTTTCATACTGATCCCATTTTTCACGGTTTCTCCAGTCCTCATCCGTGATCTTCCACTGTTTTTCCGGATTGCTCTGGCGGTCGTTGAACCTGGCAAGCTGGGTGTCCTTATCAATGTGGACCCAGAATTTCACGATCACAGCGCCCCAGTCAGAAAGCTCCTTCTCAAATTCATTGATCTCATTGTAGGCACGTCTCCAGTCATTCTCGCTGCAGAAGCCCTCCAGACGTTCTACCATCACTCTTCCGTACCACGTCCGGTCAAAGATGGCAATGTGACCATCCTTGGGAAGCCTTGTCCAGAAACGCCACAGATAATGACGGGCTTTTTCATGAGGCTCCGGACTTGCGATAGGATGTACCTCAAATCCACGGGGATCAAGAGCCTCCGTGATCCTCTTGATATTTCCTCCCTTTCCGGCAGCATCCCAGCCTTCATAGGTGATGATCACAGGCACTCTTTTTCGGTAAAGACGGTTATGCAGGCTTCCAAGCTTTGCCTGCAGTTCCTTAAGCTCTGCCTTGTATTCTTCATCCCCCACTTCTTTTCCATCCAGAGGAATCTCGCTTAATCTGGGCATCTCCACCAGAGGAAAAACATTCTGCAGGATCGGCACGGCATGTTTGCTGTTTTCCATGGCAACCTCTATATTGCTGATCATGGTTTCCAGCACCTGCAGTTCTGCCCACTTCCGGTCACCGGCATCGACAATATACCATGGAGCCGCAGATGTATTGGTATCCTGCATATACTGGTCAAAAATCTTTCTGCACTTCTTATAATGATCATTCTGCCAGAGATCATATTCATTGACTCTCCATCTGGTATCCTTGCTTTCCAGAAGAATGCCCATACGTTTTTCTTGTTCTTTCCGGTCGATCTGCATAAAAAATTTCAGGAGCACATATCCATTATCCGTCAGCTGACGTTCAAATCTCCGGATACTGTCAATCCGTTTTACATAATTGTCACCCTTCAGCTTTTTATCCATACGTTCACGACAGGTCTGGTCCATCCATCCTGAATCCAGAAATGTAAACTTGCCCGCTTCCGGGATTTCCCTGAAATATCGGTAAAGAAATGGTTTCCGAAGGTCTTCCTCTGTAGGCGCTGACATAGTCGCAACTTTGAAGAAACGAGGATCGATATTCTTGATCACCTTGCTTATGGTACTTCCTTTTCCGGAAGCTCCCCAGCCTTCAAACAACACGATCACCGGAATCTTATGCTCTTTCAGAGCCATCTGCAATTCATATAATCTGGTTCTTGCAGCGCTTAAACGCACTTTGATATCCTCTTTTTCCGGAATCTGTTCCGGGTTCCAGTTTTTCAACATCTGCATCGTCCTTCCTTGAATTTTTTGAATATTCATATTATACCACAGAAGATCTTATTTTACGATAATTTTTACATAATTTTAACCTTTAGCCTCACAAAAGCAAACAAATTGCACAACAAAAATCATTCATAAGCATCGAAAATCTTTTTAACCTCTTGACATTTTTGTCGCCGCTTCATACAATAGACGCTGATTGTTATTTTTTTAACTTCATAAAAAAGCAGTGCCTGAAAACTGTTGAAATAATAAAGATCAAGGAGCCGATCATGAAACTCACAGAAAAACTTCTGCAGAAAATGGAACAGAAAAAAGAACTCTATGGCGATGGCATCATCATGCCGGACGGGGATTACCGTCTGATCCAGGATGGACACTTAAAAACTCTCATGTCCCTTCTTCCATATACAGAAAACGAAATCTGGAAAATGATCCCCGATGATGATTCCGCACTTTTCTGGCTGGTAGAAAAAACAAGCTGCGTACTGACCGATGTCAATTCCACGATCGGAATGAAGATGACCCCCGCACAGCAGAAAACCTACGAAGCACTTTCCAGTCGCGGGATCATCTCTGATGAATATTATGATCTTACCAAACAGCGGGAAAAAGTAAAAGCTGCCCGGGCTAACGCCTGAGCAGCTTTTATTTATATCTGTCAGTCCTCATACCCTTCCAGAAAAGAATGTTTCACTCCATCTTTTTTGTATGCGATAACTGTATGAAGATTAACATTTTCCACACTTCGGAAAATATTACTTTCTACATGTGGATTTACCTTCTTAAGTTCTGCGATCAGATTCTTGATCTCCATTCTCTTGGAAACACTGGTACCATCTGTACGGCAGGTAGTACAGGTATCGGTAAATTTACATGCACACTGGATAAAATGAAGGTCATTATAATCTCTCCAGTGTTTGATATCTGCCTCCCGGATCAGATACATAGGACGGATCAGCTGCATTCCCTCAAAATTTGTACTATGGAGCTTCGGCATCATAGTCTGTACCTGCGCTCCGTAAAGCATTCCCATCAGGATCGTCTCGATCACATCATCATAGTGATGTCCAAGAGCGATCTTGTTGCAGCCAAGCTCCTTTGCCTTGCTGTAAAGATAGCCCCTTCTCATACGGGCACAGAGATAGCATGGGGATTTTTCTATATTATAAACCGCATCGAAGATCTCAGTCTCAAACACTGTGATCGGAATCCCGAGAAGCCTGGCATTGTGCTCGATCACCGCACGGTTTGCCTCATTATATCCCGGATCCATCACAAGAAACACCAGTTCAAAGGGAAACTTGTTATGACGCTTCAGTTCCTGGAACAGTTTGGCCATCAGCATGGAATCCTTACCACCGGAAATACAGACTGCTATCTTATCTCCCGGCTTCACCAGCTCATAATCGTTGATTCCCCTGGCAAATCTGGAAAACAGCTGCTTATGGAACTTTTTGCGGATACTCAGCTCGATATCCTTCCGCCGCTGTTCCATTGCATCATTTTCCTCTTCTTCACTGTTCTCTTTACCGGATTCTTTCTGCATCTGCTGAAAAAGCCATCCTGTATATCCACCTTTCAGGCTCAGTGCGGGAATTCCTTTTTCCCGGAGCATCTCTGCACCCTCCTGGCTGAAAAGCCCTCTTGTACAGTAAAGGACCGGTATCTTATCCCCCCTCAGTTCTTCTGCCCGCTCTTCCAGTTCCTGTTCCGGAACAGAGATTGCTCCCGGGATCATTCCATATTCTACAGTTACTTTATCACGGGTATCTATCAGAAGATATTTCCCCCGTTCTTTCTCTATCTGGTCAAAAGAAATCTCCAGTGTTTCTTCATTCATACTGCTATTATTCCTTTCCTTACATTTTCAAAGTTTCTGGTTCATATTGTAAGCCTTCCCGTCAAAAACCTCAAGAAGATTTTCCCGAAGGTTCCCGCGTTATTGGAATGCTGCTGTTCACTTTGTTCTCAACAACCCAGCCTGTACTTTTTTCTGAAAATCAGTTATAATATTTTTGTTTGTAAAAAAATTTTCACCAAGGAGGATACCGGAAATGAAAACACAGAATCAGACTATGCTCTCTGAGAATACACTGACATCCCGGCCCACAGATATTATTGCGGGATTTCCTGTACGTCCCGGGTTTTTTGAATTAAATGGCGCTACTCCTCTTTCCAACGGAGTCAACTTTACCGCACATACCCGCCACGGTACATCCTGCGAGCTTCTTCTTTTCCACTCCGGAGAAGAGGAACCCTTCGCAGTCCTTCCTTTTCCCAATGCCTGTCGTATCGGTGATGTCTACTCCATGATCGTCATGGGACTGGACATCGAAGATCTGGAGTACGGCTACCACATTGACGGTCCTTACGAACCGGAAAAGGGTCACATCTTCGATAAGACAAAGGTTCTTCTTGATCCTTATGCCAAAGCCGTTGCCGGTCAGCGTGAATGGGGCCAGCAAAAGATCGGAAGCTATCATGCCCGTGTGGTACGTGATTCCTTTGACTGGGAAGACATGCCGCAGTCCACCCGTAAGATCAGTGACCTGATCATCTATGAGCTTCACGTCCGCGGCTTTACACAGGATTCTTCTTCCGGTGTTATGCACCCGGGAACCTTTGCCGGTCTTCGTGAAAAGATCCCTTATCTCAAGGAACTGGGGATCAACGCCGTAGAGCTGATGCCGATCTTCGAGTTCGACGAGAATATGAATGCCCGTACTGTAAATGGCAAACGGCTTCTGGAATACTGGGGATACAATTCTGTCAACTTCTTTTCTCCAAACACCAGCTATGCTTCCAAGCCGGAGCATAACTGTGAGGGAACTGAGCTGAAAGAGCTGATCCGTGAGCTCCACGAAAATGGCATCGAAGTAATTCTTGATGTTGTATTCAATCATACCGCCGAAGGAAACGAGCTGGGAAAAACCTTCTGCTTTAAGGGCTTTGACAATAAGGTTTATTATATGCTGACTCCAGAGGGAAATTACTACAATTTCAGCGGATGTGGAAATACTCTGAACTGTAACCATCCCATTGTACGTCAGATGATCCTTGAATGCTTACGTTACTGGACCATCAACTACCGTGTGGACGGCTTCCGCTTCGATCTTGCCAGCATTCTCGGACGCCATGAGGACGGTTCTCCACTTAACAATCCGCCCCTTCTGGAGCTCCTTGCTTACGATCCGGTCCTTAGAAATGTCAAACTGATCGCAGAAGCCTGGGATGCCGGCGGGCTGTATCAGGTTGGTTCTTTCCCTGCCAGCCGCAGATGGGCTGAATGGAATGGCCGTTACCGTGACTGCCTCCGTTCCTTCCTGAAGGGAGATTTCTGGAATGCCTGGGACGCTGCATGGAGTATTTCCGGTTCCGGTGATCTGTACGGAGGCTTTTATTCTGATCATAATGACAATTATGCAGGATACAATTCCTGTGTCAATTTCCTTACCTGCCACGATGGCTTCACCATGTATGATCTTTATTCCTACAATGAAAAACACAATGAAGCAAACGGCTGGAATAACACCGACGGTTCCAACGATAACCGCAGCTGGAACTGTGGAGAAGAGGGCGATTCCACCAACCCCGAAGTGCTTTCCCTCCGCTTCCGCATGATACGAAATGCCTGTGCTGTACTGATGTCCAGCCGCGGAACCCCGATGTTCCTTGCAGGTGATGAATTCGGAAACACAAAACACGGAAATAACAATACCTACTGTCAGGATAACGAAACCTCATGGATCAACTGGAAGCTTCTGGAGAAAAATCACGATCTTTTTGAATTTTTCAAATTTATGATCCGGTTCCGTAAAGACCACCCTGTTATCTCCCGGAAGCTTCCCAACGCAGTATGCGGTATGGAAAATATCCACACCCATAACATTGACGCAAGGGATGTGACCATTCCAAGAGATGCCCACACCTTCGCTGTAAGCTTTGCAGGCTATGATAAGAGCAAAGGCACCGATGACCTGATCTACATTGTGATCAACGCATACTGGGAGGACGTGACGGTCACACTTCCGGAGCTTGCCCGTCCCGGTGCATGGTATCTCTGTGTCAACACGTTCGGTGACGGAAATGGCCGTTATTTCTACGAAAAAGGCCAGGAGCCACGCATTGAACACGATTTCTGCATGCGGCCCAGATCCGTTGCCATCTTTACCGGCCGCAATTATTAGAATTTATATCAGGGGCAAAATTCTTTTTGTCCCTGTCTGAAAGAAATGGAGTATTTTGAATGGAATTAAAAAACAGAACTTTGTCCAATTTTGCAGAACTTGTAGAAACAGGTGAATGTAAAAAATTCCGCGGTCGTCTGAAGACAGGCATCGACCTTGGTACTGCCAATACCGTTCTTGCCGTTGTCGATCGGAATAACCGTCCCATAGCCGGAATTTCCGCACCATCCCATGCGATCCAGGATGGAGTGATCGTCAATTACTATGAATCTGTCCAGCTTGTGACAAAGCTTAAAAATGAGCTGGAGGAAAGGCTTGGCACAGAACTTATTTACGGTGCTGCTGCCATCCCTCCAGGAGTTTCTGAGGGCAGTGTCAAAAGCATCGGCTATGTTCTGGAGGGTGCCGGTTTCGAGGTTACAAATATCGTGGACGAGCCTACTGCCGCAGCTGCTGTCCTTAAGATCACAGACGGTGCTGTTGTGGATGTGGGTGGCGGCACAACCGGTATCAGCATCCTGAAAGACGGAAAAGTTATCTATACCGATGATGAGGCTACTGGCGGCAGCCATATGACCATGACAGTCGCCGGTCACTATAAGATCCCTTATGAGGAAGCCGAAGTATTGAAAACTACTCCGGAAAAAGAAGACGAAATTTTCCCTGTGATCAAGGCCACTGTAGAAAAAATGGCTGTGATCACCGAGAAATTTCTAAAGGGCTATCAGGTTCCGGCTGTTTATGTAGTTGGCGGTTCTTCCATGTTTAAGGAATTTACTACCGTTTTTGAAAAGAGGCTGAAGCTTCCGGTATACCGTCCGGTCCATCCGCTTCTTGTTACGCCCCTTGGCATCGCATATCATTGTGAGCTGCCAAAAATCTAAGCTCTTCCCGGTCTGGTCCTACGATTCTCCAGAAGGCAAACAACCTCCACTGAATCGGTGAGCGGGAACATATCAACCGGCTGCATCTTCTTTACCAGGTAATCTCTCTTAGTAAGGCAGGCAAGATCTCTTGCCAGGGTTTCCGGGTTGCAGGATACATAAACAATTTTTTCCGGTGAAAGAGTCAAAAGGGAGTGAAGGAATTTACGGTCACTTCCGGAACGTGGCGGATCCATGAGAACAACCTCCACCTTCTCTCCCTCTGCTGCCATTCCTTCCATAAACCATCCTGCATCTCCCGGAACAAAACGAACATTACGGATCTTGTTTTCCCTGGCATTCATTCTGGCATCACGGATAGCATCACGGTTCAGTTCTACACCAATGACATCCCTGGCATTCCCGGAAGCGATGATCCCGATAGTACCTGTGCCGCAGTAAGCATCGATCACCCTCTCTTTTCCTGTCATTGCCGCAAACTCCATAGCCTTTCCGTAAAGTACTTCTGTCTGCACAGGATTTACCTGATAAAAAGAAGATGGAGAAATACGGAAGGTCAGTCCCATAAGTCGATCTTTGATGAATCCCGGTCCGTAAAGTACGATATTGCGGTCTCCAAGTACCATGCTTGTCTGTCTGTCATTGACATTGAGAACCACCGTAGTGATCTCCGGATGCTCTTTACGGAGAGCTTTTACAAAGTTATTCTTAGATGGAAATATTGGAGAAACCGTAACTAATACCACCATGATCTCTCCTGTGGAAAAGCCTCTCCGCACAAGCACATGGCGGAGAAGTCCATATCCTGTATCCTCATCATAGGTCTTGATCTTAAAGGATTTCAGCATACCACGTATGGTACGGATGATCTCCTGACTTTTTTTATCTTCGATCATACAGTCATCTACGGAAACGATCCTATGACTCTTCTCCTCATAAATCCCGGAAATTACGTTTCCCTTCCGGTCACGGCCAAAAGCTGCATGAACTTTGTTTCTGTAATAATAGGGATCTTCCATTCCAATGATCGGCTCTACTTTTCCGAATTTTTTCAGAAGGCCTTCTGTAATTCTCTGTTTCCTGCGAAGCTGCTCCTGGTAGGATACACCCTGATAACGGCAACCGCCGCATTTCTTCGCAACTGAACAGACAGTCTCTTTCTGTTCCATTTTTATCTCTCCTCTTTTATGGGCACAAAAAAGATGTTCCCAGTTATTTTCACTGAGAACATCTTATCAGACCTTTTCTTTTTTTACAAGAAAATCCTTGGCCTACTCCTGATATGGCTCATTAAATACAAGAATATGTCTCTTCACATTCTCGTAAGTACCCTGGACCATAGCCTCATTGAGGTCAAAGAAATTATGCTTGTCTGTTGATTCCATATATTTCTCCACATGAGCTGTCAGGCTGTTAAAGCTTGCTGTGGCAATATTCACCTTACGGATGCCAAGAGAGATCGCCCTCTGGAAATCTTTATCAGTGATACCACTGCCGCCATGAAGAACCAGCGGAATATCCACTTTCTCATGGATCTTCTCCAATACATCAAAAGCAAGCGTCGGCGCTACCGGATAATTACCATGGGCATTACCGATGGCAACTGCAAGCGCATCAATACCTGTCTCTCTTGCGTAAACGACCGCATCATCCGGATCTGTGCAGCGGATACCGTGGTCACAGCTTCCATCCTCACTTCCGCCCACAAGTCCCAGCTCAGCCTCAACTGTAGCACCGTATTTACGTGCTTTCTCCACAACGGCCTTTACTCTGGCGATGTTTTCCTCAAAAGGAAGCGTAGAAGCATCCAGCATAACCGATGTAAAGCCAAGCTCCAGAGCCTTGTCAACCGTCTCAAAAGTAAGACCATGATCCAGATGGACAGCCACATCCACCTTAGCCTCCTTTGCAGCCTGTACCATCATCGGTCCCATCAGGTGAAGCGGAGAATTTTTCAAACGCACCTCCGCGATCTGAAGGATGATCGGAGTATCCAGTTCTTCTGCTGCGCGGATCGCACCTCTTACCATTTCCATATTACCAACACTGAAAGCACCGCAGCCAATATTTTTCTCTTCGGCACGTCTCAGCAGATCTTTCATTTTCACAAGTGCCATGATTTGGCCCTCCTGTCCTGTTTATCGTACACTGTTTGCATCTTACAGAAAAAAGCGGTGTCAAAGCACTACTGGCTGATACCGCTTTTTCTATGCAAAGCGGACATCTTTATTCCGCTTAACTGTACATCAGCATGCACCTATTTCCCTGTCGTAATTATAAGCCTGTCTTCTCAGCAATGAATTTTCTTGCACGGATCGCATACTCAAGCGGATTAGCCTTAGCCGGATCCTGCTCAGCCTCAACAACCATATATCCTTCGTAGCCTGCATCCTCGAGAACCTTGAAGATCGGATCATAGTTGATGCATCCATCTCCCGGAATCGTGAAGGCACCGGCTCTTACGCCTGCAAGGAAGCTCATGTTTTCTTTCTTAACCTGCTCAACAACTTCCGGACGGATATCCTTCAGATGAACATGTTTGATCCTGTGAACATATTTCTTTACAACCTCAAGAGGATCCTCTCCACAGTATGTAAAGTGACCGGTGTCAAAAAGAAGACTTACATATTCAGGATCTGTATTCTCCATCATACGGTCAACCTCAGCAAGGCTCTGTACAACAGTACCCATATGATGATGGAAAGTAAGAGCAATACCATACTCCTCTTTTGCGATCTTACCAAGCTTGTTCATGCCTGTGCAGAAGGTATCCCACTCTTCGTCATTCATCTCATATTTATGTCCGAAAACCGGAGTATCCATCTGGCCCTGAACACTGTAGCTCTGCTCAGATGCGCCGATCACTTTCGCACCCATAGCTTTCAGGAAAGCAAGCTGTGCACGGAACTCCTTCTCAACCTCCTCAAACGGTTTGGTGATCAGGAAGCTTGAGAACCACTGGTTACAGATCTCAACACCACGAAGTTCAAGAGCCTTCTTAAGAACCTCAGGATCCTTCGGATACTTGTTACCCACCTCGGAGCCTGTGAAACCGGCAAGAGCCATCTCACTGACGCACTGCTCAAAAGTATTCTCTTTGCCAAGATCCGGCATATCATCATTTGTCCATGCAATTGGTGCAATACCAAGCTTTACTTTATTCTTATCAAACATTGGTCAATTCTCCTTTTTATTTGAATTATTCCATAATCTCAGAAATCTTAACCGGTCTGTGCTCCTCGCTGGATTTCTTAGCTGCAAGACCCATTAACACCGGTTTCAGACCATCATAAACATTAAGAGGTGTCTCTTTGTCATTAACGATCGCATCAATAAATGCTGCAACCTCTTTACCATAAGCGTCCATGTATCTCTCAAGGAAGAAGAACATCGGCTTCTCGCCTGTAACACCCTCAGCATTGCTGATTACTGTGGAAGACTGGCTGTCATTGGAAATAGCAGCCATACCATCAGAACCGAAAACCTCAGCTCTCTGATCATAGCCATAGGAAGCTCTTCTGCAGTTATCGATAACAGCAATAGCACCATTCTCCATCTGAAGAGTGATAACAGCTGTATCAACATCCCCAGCCTCACCAATAGCCGGATCAACCAGATTTGCGCTCTGAACATAAACCTCTGTAGCATCGCAGCCTGCAAGATAACGAACCATATCGAAATCATGAATTGTCATATCCAGGAACATGCCACCGGAAACCTTAACATAATCAATGCTAGGCGGCTCAGGATCGCGGGAAGTGATCTTGATGATCTCCGGTTTACCAACCTTACCAGCTGCAACAGCCTGCTGAAGAGACTCAAAGTTATGGTCGAATCTTCTGTTAAAACCAACCTGATATTTCAGATTTGTGCCCTCAAGAGCATCGATAACCTCTTTGATCTTGGCAATGTCATGATCGATCGGTTTCTCACAAAAAACATGCTTGCCAGCCTTGATAGCCTCTACAGAAATCGGAGAATGAGTATCTGTAGAAGAACAGATCAGAACTGCGGAAATCTCAGGATCATTGATGATTTCCTTATAATCCTTAGTCGTGTGCTCAACACCCATGCTCTTAGCCCATGCAGCAGTCTCATCATTTAAGAAAGGATCTGCAACCGTCTTGATCACTGCATCCGGCACCCTTGTTGTGATACTGGTAATATGAACTCTACCAATTCTACCTGCTCCGATAATACCAACTTTAATCATAGTTTTGATCTCCTTTTGATTTATTTTCCCAATGTAATCTCTTTGCGTGTCCGAACACGCTCTTTATGCTTAATATAATATCATCGCAACACACAAATCGCAACCCCTAATATTGTACAATATTACCATCTTTTTTCTATTAAAAATGACGAGAACTATTTTTAGCCACAATATGTAATATTTTTAGGTCAACTTCACCGAAAACATCTCCAACACATTCCCATACAATCACCCCAAATCTCTCACACCCCACCACCCTCTAAGCATCCAGCACAGCATCACAGCTCACATCCCCTCCAGCATCCAGCACAGCATCACAGCTTACATCCCCTCAAGCATCCAGCGCAGCATCACAGCTCACATCCCTTCAAACATCCAGCACAGCGCCGATGCCACACCCCTTCCAGCATCCAGCGCAGCGCCGATGCCCAAACTCTCCCTGCAAACAGGCGCAAACTCAGCCCTTGCAGTCGTCCAGCGCAGCGCTGACGACCCACAACCTATCGTCAAACGACATTTTTTCTCGCTGGAAGCACCAGCCGCGGAAGGGGATGCTGTCTGGCTCTGCTTCTGCAGGAGGGGAGCTGATTCTTGGACGGCGGGAATCTGCGTTGTTTTTCAAAAGTCCGCTGTCTGAGCGGCAGCAGGCCGCGAGTTCGGACTTTTGAAAAACGCTTTTAGCAGATTTCCGGCGTCCTAGAAGCCAGCCCCCGACGAAGCCGCAGACCAGACAGCATCCCCTTCCGCGGCGTCCCTCCGCACAAAAAAAGAAGACACCCCACTTCAGTGTCTCCCCTCCGGAATCGTATACTCATTCCTTATATATATTTCCGTAAAAATCTTCGCCCTCTCCGGCGCTTCCCCATTAAACAGCAGCCGGAACAAAATCATCACCGGCTCATACCCCTGTATCCTGGCATCCTGCCCGATCAGGAAATGAATAAACCCTTCCCTCATCAGCTCATAATTCCGCCCCATAAAATCATTGGCAACCATCTTCACCCGACCAGCTTTCCCCGCTCCGGCAATCGCCTCACACACCCCCTCCTCACCATGAGAAGTAAGATATATCCCGTCAAGATCCGGAACATCCTTAAATATCCCTTCCGTAATCTCCCTGGCCCTGCCATTCTCCTCAAAGCAATACTCCGGCCCAATGATCTCAATCCCAGGATACTTCCGCGCAATTTCCTCACGGAATCCAATCACCCTGCTGCTCAGAGAAGTATTGGTACTATAGCCGGAAATCACAGCAACCTTTCCTTTTCCACCGGTCAGCTCCCCCATAAGCCCCGCAGCCGCACGGCCACACTGCACACCGTTCTGCCCTACAAAGCAAAGTCGTTTCGTATCCTCCACATCCGAAGTAAACGTCACCACCGGGATCCGAAATTCCTCCACAAACCGGTCAATTTCCCTTTTCACACGTTCCTCATCCAAAGGAACCATGGCAATACCACTAACCTCTTCCATCCGCATCTTCTCCATAGCGAGAATAACATCCTCCGCATTCTGATGCTCGATCTTATGGACCAGGACTGTACCACCAAGATTATCCACCTCAGCGCACGCCTCCTGGATTCCCTTCAGAACTTCTTTCATAAAAGGTGTTTCCGCACCCTGCAGGATCACGCCGATCTTAATATTATTTCTGCTCATGGATAGAGCACGGCCCAGTTGATTCGGCTTATACCCCATCTCATCAGCGATGGCACGGATCCTCTCAGCAACCTCCGGACGGATCCTGCCCCTGTTATTTAACGCTCTGTCAACAGTACCTCTGGAAACACCGGCAGCTTCCGCGATCTGCCTTATAGTAACTCCCATACTAAGCACCTCTTTCTATGATAATCCGGATTCTTTTCTGTATTCCGCAGGACTTAAGCCCGTAAACTTCTTAAATATCTTGGAAAAATAATGATAATCTCCAAACCCGGAACGCAACGCCACATCCTTAACTTTACAGTTCGTCTCTGAAAGAAGCTTCTTTGCACAGTCGATCCGAAGCTCCTGCACATAATTGGAAAAACCGATCTTCATCTCCTGTTTGAAAAGATAACTGAGATAAGCAGGATTCACCTCCGCCGCATCTGCTGCATCCTGAAGGCTGATCGGCGCTTCATAATGTTCCCGGATAAACTCCAGAGCTTTTTTCACAGCAGCAGAGGTCCCCTCCGGAACAGCATCCTCTTCCCCTACAAAAAGCTGTGAAATACAGGCACTGCCCTTTTCCCTGAATTTCTCAAAACTTTCGATATCTCCATACCAGATGAGCTCTTTCTCAATTCCGGCTGTCTGATTCAATTTCTTAAGCCACTGTACCAGAAGTCTTCCGTCGGTATAACGATCCTGACAGTCAGCGAGAACCTGTGTCCAAAGCTCCTCCGCTTTCTTTCGGTCTTTCCCTGCCTTCAACCTGGAAATCTGCCCTTCCAGCTTCTCAGCACTTTCCGGTAAAACACTGTCCGCTTTCTTCCGTCCTTCAAAATAAAGGATCTCTTTTTTCTCATAAAAATGCAGCTTCATCATTTCTCTGGCCTGCTGATAAGCCTGGCGGATCCCATCCTCTCCCATGCAGACACTGCTGACACTGATACCAAAATCACAAAGATCCTCCTGACAGTGCCGGTAGCAGATCGCTGCTGCCTCAGTCAGTCTCTGCTGCATAGCCGATGTCCTGCAGTCTCCGGAAAGATCAAGAAAACAGCAAAAAATCCCTGCGCCAAGATAGACCACTTCCGCAAATTCACTTTCTGTCCCAAGAAGCTCCTCCGTACGTTCCAGCAGTCTGTGACGGAAATGATGGGAATACTGTTCCACTTCCAGCGGCGTCCATTGTCTTTCCCTCTCTGCCCAGTTCTCCATAAACATACAGATCACAGCACTGTTAAAATATTTCCCGGCGATTCCGGCTTCCACACGCTTTTCCTCACGTGCCTGATTTTTCAGCATCCCCGAGATCAGTCCGTTAAAAAAATAATACTTCAGAGCGTGACTTCCCAGATGGATCAGCTTTCTCGTCCGTGCCTGTTCCTGACTTTTTTCTCTGCGCTTCTCGATCAGCCGGGCTGATTTTTCCAGAGTATCATAAAGACTATCCTCATCCAAACTGTTCTTTAATACATATTCATCCGCCCCAAGGCGCATGGCCTCTTTTACATATTCAAAATCATCATGACAGCTGAGCACGATAATATAGATATCCCTGTTTTCCTCACGGATCTTTCTGATCAGCTCAATTCCATCCATCACAGGCATGGTAAGATCCGTCACAAGAACATCGATTTTTTCTTTCTGAAGGAATCCATAAGCTTCCTCCCCGTCTTCTGCATCATCCACGATCTCATATCCTGCTTTTTCCCAGGAATCCAGGGTTTTGAGATAGCTCCTTACAAGAAAATCATCATCTGCCACCAGTGTTCTGTACATTAATTTTTTCTCCCTTCTTCAGGCATATCATAGATCGCAGGCAGAAATACCGTGACCTCCGTACCGTTTCCACTGCTTACGTATTCCATTCCTCCCTGTGTCCCGTAATAAAGCTCCAGGCGTTCTTTTACATTTGGAATCCCTACTGCGGAAAGTCCGTTTGTTTTTTTTGCATGACTGTTAAAAAGATCTCGGATCTGCTCTTTTGTCATTCCTCTGCCGTTATCCTTTACTATGAGGATCAGCTTTCCTTCACTTACGTTTCCGCTGATCCAGATTTTTCCTGTTTGCCGTTTGATGTCGATCCCGTGAAGAAGAGCATTCTCCACAAGCGGCTGAAGGATCAGTCTTGGAATATAGCACCGGTATGCTTCCTCAGAGATCTCATATTTCACCTGAAAGCTTCCCTGATAGCGAAAATCCTGCAGATGGATATAATTTTTCAGTATATGGATCTCATCGGCAACAGAAAGGAAGCTTCCCTTTTTGTTGATACTGGCCTGCAGAAGCTCCACGAAATCTCCAATAAGCCCCGCCAGCTCTTTTTCCCCTTTCAGAAATGCCGCAAATTTGATGGAGTTCAATGTATTATACATAAAATGCGGTGTGATCTGATACTGCAGTGCTTCCAGCTCTGCATCTTTTTTCTGCTGTTCCTCTTCAATCACCTGGGCGATCAGAGCTTCGATATAATCCAGCATGTGGTTGAATTCTTTTCCGAGGGTTCCGATCTCATCAGCAGTAGTCACTTCTGTACGGAGGCTCAGATCTCCCTCACCAACCTTCTCAACCGTGCCAGTCATGGATCTGAGCGGTCCGCAGACTACTCTGGAGAGCCACAGTGCCAGCAGCACAGCTGCCACAAAAACTGCACCAAATATTCCGATCAGAAAGAGCCGCATCCGGGAAAGTCCGCTTAAAACTTCTTTTTTCGGTACCTCCAGATATAAGCCGCAGTCTGAAAAGCTACCTCTGCTAAAAAAAGAGATCACACCGTTTTTTTCTGCATAGCCTTCCATTTTGGGAACATTCTGGTCTGTAATCTCTGGAAATGTTTTTCCAATGTCACTGTAGTCTCCGGATGTCACGATTTCATCATTTCTGTCTACCAGAACTATTCTGGTGATCTTTTCGTCATTGACAGCTTCCAGATATTCGTAATAAATTGCCCGTTCCCTGATGTCTGCGACAACATACCCCAGAATCTCTCCGTTATCATCCTCTACCTTCTGGATCACAGAAAGAAAGCTGCCGCCTTCATGGATCGGAGATTCCACAAGAACCGGAAAGGAATCCAGTTCCTGTATTTTTTCCAATTCCTCGATATGTTCTCCTGAAATCCCCTGCTTGTTTACCGGAAATTCCTCAGAAGTCACAGCCATTTTTTTGTCTGGAAAGACAAAGTAAAGGGAGTTGATATCTTTATATTCCCGACTGTGTTCCCGGAGAAGCCCAGCCATATTTTCCAGGCTGTTTTCATTTCCTGTACAGCTGTAGTCCTTCGCATTATTCCGTATATCTGTATCCCAGGCAGTTCTCGTATTCACATAATAAATCTCTTTCAGGGATTCGTCCAGCTCTTTTATAGTCTGCTGCATCCGTCCATACAGGATACCTGAATAATTTTCTTCGATCATCCCTGCTGCCCGAAAATAAAATACCACCGTAAGAGAACAGGCAGTAAACATGGTTACTGTCAGGATCGCCAGTAATATCTTTGCCCGGATACTTTTTAACATAGAACTCCTCCCTTCCGTAAAGCGGATATACGCCTCTCTATGCTATATGCCCATAAACGCAGGAAACAGCAGGAGTATCCTACCCCTGCCTGATTTCCTGTTTGCGGTTGAATATATGTTTTACAATAAAATGTTTATAACTGTCCGTGTGCCTCGCGCTCGGTAAGCTCCTGCATGATCGCCGGATACATTTTGTCAAGCTTATATCCGAAAAGCGTTACAATGATCACTGCTGCAATGAGAATCGGTCCAAATTTATAAAGAGAAACGATCATCTCCAGTGCTGTTTCCGGCTGTGCAGTTATTCCTGCAGATGAGCTTACATATCCGGAACTGCTTAAAAGACCTGTGATCACTGCGGAGGCAAGACCTGCGCCAACTTTTGTTCCGATGGAACCGCCTGCAAAGATCAGACTTTCCTGACGGATATGGTTTTTCCACTGTCCGAACTCTACTACATCACCAACCATACTGAATACAACTGCGTTCAGTGGAGCAAGTCCGATGGCACGTGTGACACAGCTCATAACCATGAAGCCGAAGCTGTATGGATTCAGGAAAAACAGAATCTGGCCGCCAAGTGCAACAAATCCGCCGACAAATGCGATATTTCTTTTTCCAAATTTCTTGATCAACGGTGAGCAGATGAAGATTCCCACTACCAGAACCAGGGTTTCTGTAAGGAACAGTGCGCTGTACATCCATGTATCATTGTTGAAAATATATTTACAGTAGTACGGAAGAATGGTTCCTGTGATCGTAAAGGATACACTCTGTACTGTCCACAGAAGCATTACTGCCCAGAAATACTGATTTGCAAAAAGTGCCTTCAGCATTGTCGGAATCGGAAGCTTCTCATCTTTCTTTCTTGCTTCGATCTGAACCTTTTCCTCACATCTGAAGAAGCAGAGAAGCAGAAGTGCAAGTGCAAGCACTGCCCATACACTCATAACCTTGATCCATGCAGCCTGATCATTTCCAAGAAGCTTTACAAGCGGCAGTGTACAGGTTGCTGCAACGATCTTTCCGATAGGTGACAGTCCCATTCTCAATACACTGAGTTTATCTCTCTCTGATGATTCGCGGATCATCATTGAAGAAAGGCTTCCATATGGAAGATTGATCGCTGTATAGCATATGGTCGTACAGAAGTTATAGGTTACAAAGAGATACAGAAACTGAAGCATCCCTGTTGTACGCGGCACTGTGAAAAGCAGTACTGCTGACAGCGCAAACGGAATGCTCATCCACAGAAGCCAGGGTCTTGATTTTCCCCATTTGGAATTGGTCCTCTCTACAATGACACCCATGACCAAATCGGAAAATCCATCAAAGCATCTGGAAAGTAACATTACCAGTCCTACTGTTGCTGCGCTTATCCCTACATAATCTGTGTAAAACAGCGTCAGCAGTGTTCCGATCATTCCGAACACGATATTACATCCTACATCTCCTCCAGCATAACACAGCCCTGTTGATACCGAAAGTTTTTTCTTCTCCATCTTATTATCCCGCCCTTTCATTTCTTTTCGTTTTTTATTTTCGCTTTCCTTTTGATGATTCTATTTTATCGAAAATACAGGATTATCATAGTATGAGAAATTTTAGTTTTTTCGGTATTATTTTTACCTGACTGTTAAATCTGTACCAAAGTTTTTCTGATTCTGATATCTCTACATCCTTCTTTTGTCCTATTTTTATGTTTCGTGTTTTATTTTTGGATACCAGCCTGACTTTTTACCGAATCAGTCAATGCCTCTGCCGGATTGTAAAAAATAATAAGCAGCGGACGGAAACCTGCTTGTATCAGGGATGAGAATGTCCGTCATCCTTCATATATGTATCAATATTTTCTTCGGTAAGCACCTGGGAATCCAGAATCTCATCTTCTCCTGTTCCCTCTCCCTCCAGATCCTTCACAATATACCGGATGGTTTCATAACCGATCTGATAACCGGACTGCGCGCCAAGCGCCACAATACGCCCATCCTGAACCGCTTTCAAGGCATCTTCCTGAGCATCTACGGAAACAATAGAAATCTCCCGTCCTTCAGTTGCCTCTGAAAGCCCCAGGGCCGTCACTGCACTTGTGGCCATGATTCCGTTAAGATCCGGATACTTCACCAGGATCTCATCCACATCCTTCTGGGAAACCCGCATATTGCTGTATCCGTTCCGAACCATTTCAATGGTGATCCCTGGCTCTTTTTCCATATATTTTTCAAATCCGGCAACACGCATCCGGTGTCCAGCCTGCTTAAAATCACCGGCGATCACGCCAATCTTTCCTTTATGATCCAGAGCCTTTGCAAGCTGCTCGCCCAGCTCATAGCCTAGTTTTTCATTGTCAATTCCAATATAAGGGATTTCTGAATCCTCTATGGGAGTATCACAGGCATATACAGAAATCCCCTTTTCTCTTGCGAAATTTAAATAATCTTCGCATTCATAGGAATCTATAGGAGAAACTGCCATCGCCTGGATATCGGTTTTCAGAAGATCCCGGATCATATTTTTCTGAACCTCTTCTTCTGTTTCGGAATCCGGAGACAGAATCACCACATCTGCATGATATTTTTCTGCCGCATCTTTCATTCCGTCGCAGACAGACAACCAATATTCACTGCTTTTAGATTTTGTAACAACACCGATCGTTACCTGCTCTTCTTCTGTTTTCTTTGCAGAAGACCCGCATCCGGAAAGGCTGCAAACTCCTATGACTGCCACCAGAATACAGATATACTTTTTTCTCATGAAGGATATGCCTCCTTTTCTTTTGCAGCTATATTTGCCACGGGAAAAAAGACTCCGGAGCCTTTTTCTCCGGTCCGGAGTCTTTTCCTATCTGGCAATGCAGGGTTTACATTTACATTTTACCAGAGTTTTCTGTAGATTTCTTTTACTTCCTCTTCTGTTACATCACGCATGGTATTCTGAGGACTTCCACTGTCCATGGCATCATGTGCCATTTTGTCGATGACGTTGAAGAACTCTTCTTTATTGATACCGAACTGCTCCAGAGTCGGAGTATCCAGCTCGTTTACAAGTGCCTCTACTGCTTTGAGGAATTTCTCAGCCGCTTCCTGATCAGAATCAGCTGCATCTGCCACACCAATATCACGTCCCAGAGCTCCGAATCTGTCGTATGCTCCAGGAAGCGCAAAGGTAAGGCACTCCTTCAGAAGCATGGCATTGGAAAGTCCATGTGCTACATGGAACAATGCTCCGATCGGACGGCTCATTCCATGGATAATGGTAACCGATGCATTGTTAAATGCGATTCCTGCCTCAAGAGCAGCGACAGACATCTGTACACGGGCTTCTTCATTCTTTCCGTCTTTGTATGCAACCGGAAGATATTTAAAGATCCTCTTTACTGCAGATACTGCAAAAGTATCGGAAAGTGTCTGTGCTTTTCTGGATGTATAAGCTTCCACACAGTGGCAAAGTGCATCAAGACCTGTTGCTGCTGTGATCTTTGGAGGTGCAGTCATAGTAAACTGCGGGTCGATAATGGCAAGATCCGGCATGAGAACTTTGCCTTTAAGAAGCATCTTGATGTCTTTTTTGGTATCCGTGATAATCGTGAACTGTGTTGCCTCAGATCCCGTTCCTGCTGTGGTAGGGATCGCCGCCATTGGCGGCATCTTTACATCGATCACTTTTCCCATGTAGTCGGAAATGCTTCCACCGTTTACTACCAGTGAGCCGATGGCTTTCATGGAGTCAATGGGGCTTCCGCCTCCCAGAGCTACCAGGAAGTCACAGTTCTCATCTTTATAGATCTGTAAGCCTTTTTCGATCATGGTATCTGTTGGCTCACCACAGATGTCAGAATAAATGCTGTATTCAATGCCCTGATTTGTCAGCGCCTTCTCAACTTTTGCACAGTTTCCCAGGTCGATCATTACTTTATCGGTTACGATCAGAGCTTTTTTACCAAGGAGTTTCAGTGCTCCTTCTGCCATGTCCAGTGCTCCGGAACCGGAAATAATTTCTCCAGGTACAATAAATTCTCTTGCCATTGTCAAAATCTCCCTTCAGTCAGTACAATTTTTTTCATAATAGCAGCAGGTCTACTGCTGTCCGCTCCTCACGAACAACAGCATTTTCCTCTTCCTGCTGCCTGTTATTTACGATCCAGTATCAGTATCTCCGAATCCTTAAAACTCGGCGTCATGAAGCCAGGTATATCTCTCATCCTCGCAGCGGTCTGTCTGCAGCCACGGATTTCCGTCAATGTGGCGGATCATCCAGCATGTATACATCTGATATCCAGGTGCAACTGCCTGCGGATGAAGCTCTCCTCCTGGAATTGCGGAAAAGCTCTCATCTGTACTCTTAAATACCTGATCACCGACAAAGCTTGCTCCAAATCCTTCCGGATGATCAAATTTGAAAAAGTATGTCTCAGGCTGCGGATGTCTGTGCGGCAGGTATCCGGACCAGTTTCCTCTGTCATTGAGAACCTCACCAAGTACCATATTGGACTCCGGTGAAATGTCATGATCGAAGATGGTGTTTACTCTTCTCTTCGCAACATTTCCGAACTTGCCTACGCAGGAATATCCCCACGGAGCATCTTCCGGTTTGTAGAGTTTTGCACCGAAATCTTTCTCGTTCTTTGTGCACTGAACAAGGATCTGTGACTCTGCATTTGCTACAACTGTAATCTCAGTTCCTGTGCATCCGTGAACACACCATGGTCCCTCTGTGAACACGTCTTTTCTGGTTGCTGCAGCTTCGTTTCCGTTCCATTTATAGGTGATATTTCCGGAGAGGAGGAGAACTGCTGTCTCCTCACCCTCTCTTAAAAATGTTCTTGTCTCCCCTGCCTTCATACGGTAAACACGGATGTCCATCATCATGGCCTTGTACTCATTATCGTATGTTGTAAGAATCTTTTCGCCTTTTTCGTCATATTCCGGATAACCAAATACTTTACTCATTTTCTTACCTCCCAGATTAGTACAGTCTTGCCTCTTCACGGCCTTTCATAACTCCCTCGCAGGCCTTTCTTACGCTTTCTTTCTCAGATGTTGTTGCGATTCCTACATCCCACCAGGACTCATATCCGTCTGTCATGGTCTTCGGGATAACTTTGAGATCAAAGAGGCATGCGATCTCCTGCTTTTTGGCATCTTCCAGAGCGTCTACCAATTCCTGGATGGTGCGGCAGGTATAGGTCTTCAGACCATAGCCTTCGCCGATCTTTGCATAATCTACAGGGATCAGATCTCCGGTCGGTTTCTTGCCGTCTGTATAACGGAACTCTGTTGCAAGGCTTCCGATTCCGTGGTTCATCTCAAGGTTGTTGATGCAGCCAAATCCGCAGTTATCGAATACCATGATATTGACTTTCTGTCTCTCCTGCATGATAGTCATGATCTCACTGTGGAGCATCTGGAAGCTGGAATCTCCAACTACGCAGTATACTTCATTATCCGGCTCAGCAAATTTCACACCGAGGGTAGCGGCAACCTCATATCCCATACAGGAATATCCGTACTCTGCATGATATCCGCCACGTTTGTCTGTTCTCCACATACGCTGCATACAGCTTGGAAGGGAACCGCCTGCTGTGATGATGGTTGCATCTTTGTCGATAGTTCTGTTGATTGCTGCAAGTGCTGCTGTCTGTGTGATCTTTCCGTTTGTAAGCTTTACATATTCCGGAATCGTACGAGGATCTCTTGCCTTGATCAGCGGCTCAAAATCATCTCCTGTGTACTCAATGCTTCCAAGGCGCTCCATCTCTTTATCCCATGCAGCTTTTGCTTTCTCGATCTCATCTGTGTATGCAGATTTATATCCTCTTGCACGAAGCTTTTCTGCTAGTGCTTCTACGGTAGCTTTTGCATCACCCACTGCTTTTACTGCATCCATCTTGTATGCGTGGAATCTGCAGTTGTTGATACTTACAAACTGAACATCCTCATTCTGGAACAGATGCTTGGAGCTTGTTGTAAAGTCAGACATTCTGGAACCGATAGAAATTACCACGTCTGCGTCTTTACCGATGATGTTGGAAGCGTAGGTTCCTGTTACACCGATACCGCCAAGACAGTACGGATTGCCAGACTGGCAGGCACTCTTTCCGGCCTGTGTCTCGCCGAATGGGATCTTGAACTCTTCACAGAATTTCTCAACAGCTTCTCCAGCTTCTGAGTAACGGACACCACCACCAACAACGATAAGCGGTTTCTTCGCTCCTGCGATGACCTCTGCCACATCCTCAAGCTCTTCCTCTACTGCAACCGGTCTTGTGATCCTGTGCACTCTCTTCTTGAAGAAGTACTCCGGGAAGTCAAAGGACTCACCCTCAACATCCTGGCAAAGCGCGATGCAGCATGCACCTGTTTCAGCCGGATCTGTAAGAACTCTCATTGCATTGATCAGAGCGGTCATGACCATCTCCGGTCTTGTGATCCTATCCCAGTATTTGCAGACTGGTTTGAATGCATCGTTCGTACTGATGGCAAGGCTGCTGCTCTGCTCCAGCTGCTGGAGAACCGGGTCAGGCTGGCGAGATGCAAAAGTATCTGCCGGGAATACAAGAAGCGGAATATTATTTACAGTTGCTGTTGCACATGCTGTTACCATGTTTGCAGCTCCAGGTCCGATGGAGGAAGCGCATGCAATGATTTTTTTGCGGTTGCTCTGTTTTGCAAAAGCGGTAGCAACGTGACACATACCCTGCTCATTTCTTCCCTGAAGAACCTTCAGCTGTCCCGGATTTGTATCCAGTGCCTCACCAAGTCCTACAGCAATACCGTGTCCGAAGATCGTGAAAAATCCTTCTACGAATTTTGTCTCCACTCCGTCCATGGAAACATACTGATTATCCAGAAATTTTACAATTGCCTGTGCAGTTGTCATTCTTACTGTCTTTGCCATTTTTCCCACTCCTTTTCTTTATACTCTTGCGATCATTTCGCCGAATTTTTCTTTTTCATCTTTAATGAATGCGTGAACTTCATCCGGTCCCGGAAGGGAATCGGAGCAGTTGTTGCTTTTAACCATCATGGATGCCTCAGCAGAACCAAACTCCAGGCAGTCAATGATCTCCCAGCCCTGATACAGTCCATACAGGAATCCGGAGCCGTATCCGTCGCCGCCGCCGAAGCCTTTTCTTGCCTCAACCGGGAATGGCTTGATGCTGAACTTCTGTCCATCAACTGTGTAGGCTGTGGAACCCTTCATACCGTGTTTGATGACAACGATCTTTGCATTTTTTGCCTGCCAGTAAGCTGCACTCTCCTCATCAGTCATGCCTTCTTTGATCAGTTTCTCTGTAAGGTCAAACTCTTCTCTGGAGCCCATGATGATGTCAGCTTCCTTAGCTACGATGGAATAGTAGATGGAAATCTCATCTGCATTCTTCCAGTTGTACTCTCTATAATCAATATCAAAAATGATCTTTGTGTTTACTTTCTTAGCAAGCATAACCGCTTTGATCGCTGCTTCTCTGGAAGGGCTCTCTGCAAGAGCAGTTCCGGAAATGAGGATCGCTTTTGCATTTTTGATATAATCCTCGTGGATGTCGTCTACATGAAGCTGCAGATCTGCGATACGGTTACGATACATGAGGATACTGCTTTCCTTTGGAGAAAGCATCTCGGTAAAGGTAAGTCCCAGCTTCTCTCCGTTTGTACATTTTGTGATCTGTGAGGTATCGATTCCTCTCTCATCAAAATAATCTACAACATACTCACCGAACTGATCATCCGAAACCTTTCCGATAAATCCTGCTTTCAGGCCATGCTTGGTAACACCTACAGCGATGTTTGCAGGAGATCCTCCTACAAATTTCTCAAACATATGTACCTTCTTCAGGGGTTTGAACTCCTCCTTTACCTGATCGTTGTAAGCAGGATTAAAATCAATGGCAACTCTTCCAAGGAGCACCAGGTCCATTGGTCTGGATTCATCAAATTCGATATACTTCATGATCTTACCTCCGTTTGTTTGATGGTTTATTTTTTACTTCTTTTTTGTGTGCTTTTTTACTTTGCGTGCTTTTTCTTTTATTTAGCGTGCTTTCTTGCGTGTTTCTTATGATGTTAATATAGCACTGTTTTACAATTTGGGCAAGTACTTCTTTTCATTTTTCTTTTTTTCAGTTATTCTATACAATTTTTGTAGTTTTGTTTTGTTCAAAGTAGCTATTATCTGCATGTGCATTTGCGTGTTGATATTTTTAGCACGCTATTAACACGCAATCAAATGTATCCAGACAGTCGTTTTCTTGGAATCTATATTTCATATCGTAGTATCTTACAGATTTCCTGTAATATAAAAAAGCCTGCAGTTTTCATCCTGCAGACTATTTTATATGATACTTTGCCCAATACATGTTCAAAGGTTATATTTTGTTTTGATCTTGATATCTGTAAAGAGATATTCTCTCTCCGGCTCCTGTCCTTTTGTCAGGATATCCGCCAGGATCCTTGGCGGTTCATACCCCTGGACATATCCATTCTGGTCGATCAGAAAATCCACATGATCATTCTTCAGTGCCCGTTCATTCTTCGGAGTCTGATCGTAGATCACAACGTAGGGCCTGCGGTCAAGTCTCAGCTTTTCAAATGCCTTACCCACTCCTGCCTGGCCTCCGGATACCACCAGGATCCCGCTGATCCCTGAAGTACTCATCATGGCATTTTCTATAATGTGCTCCACCTCAGCTGCTTCATCAAAGCTTCCGTGAACACCGGCGATCTCCAGATGTGGAAAAGCCCGCTTGGCTTCCTCCACAAAGCCATCCACTCGCTGATTGTCAACATGATTGCTGAAATATCCGGTGATGATCAGGATCTTTCCATTTCCTCTTGTCAGCATTCCAAGAAGTCCGGCTGCGGTACGTCCGCTCTTGCGGTTATCCATTCCCACAAAACAGGTTCTTCTCGTTCCTACAATATCAGAGTTAAAGGTTACTACTGGGATATTCTTCTCTTCGATCAAAGCATTCAGTTTCTCCCGGACAGTCTCACTGTCTACCGGCATGATCGCAAGTCCCCGGATTCCTTCCTGTTCCAGTTCCTCAATGGCCTGCAGCTGTTCCTCTTCATCAACGGAAAGACCCTCTTTCAGGATCAGCTGGATCCCTTTTTCTTTCAGTTCCACGGCTGCCTTCTCAATACCACGGTTTACTTCCTGCATAAAAGAAGATCTGGCAAGCTGTGTCACCACTCCGATCTTCAGTCTTTCATCTTTAGCTGTTCTGGAATGTTTCCGTTCTTTCTGTACATATCCCATCTCGTCCGCCAGACGGCAGATTCTCTCTGCCACCTCCGGATTGATCCGTCCTCTGTGGTTCAATGCTCTGTCCACGGTTCCCCTGGAAACCCCTGCCTGTTCTGCAATCTGCTGTATTGTTACCGCCATAAATCCTTCTCCTGCCTCTGCCTTACTGTGTCGTTGCCAACTGTTCCGTCCGGCAATAATCTTTCTATATACATTTATATAGTTTTTTCGAAAAGGTGTCAATATGTAAGTGCATTATACAAGGCAACCAACCCGATCTTATCCCCGCACAGCCATATGATATACTTCTTTATAAGAAATCCCTGTTTTTTCACAAAGTTTTTTTACGCTTTCGTATTCCGGATAATAATATTCCTGTCCGTCAAAAGTGCAGACCTTCACTTCTACATTTCCCAGCGGGGTTGTAACCGTTCTTTTCTCTCTTTTCAAAATGGTTCTCCCCATCTCCTGGCGACGAATCCCAATGGTTGTCGTTTCTCTGAAAATAATCTGCTCCATCGCTGAAACCTGTTCTTTTTTACATAGAACGGTAAGCAGCCATGCCGGACGGTTTTTCTTCATAAATACAGGCATGTAATTGGCCTCTCTGGCTCCTGCCTCATACAGAAGCTCCATAACATAGCCAAGCGTTTCTCCTGTACAGTCATCAATGTTGGATTCCAGCTTTATAATGGTGTCTGTTTCCGTACAAGTATCATTGCCTGAAGCCTCCTCCTCGGATTCCCGGATCAGCATGGCACGGAGAATTCCCGGGCACTCATACTGGCGCTTGCCTGCTCCGATACCGATCTTCTCCACCGTAAAATCTTCAGGCAGTTTTTCTGATGTAAGGAATGCCGCCACAATGGCTGCTCCTGTAGGCGTTATCAGTTCACCCTGCACCGATGTGATATGCAGCTTCAGCTGATGAGCACTTACAATATTACTTACCGCCGGTACCGGCACCGGAAGGATTCCGTGCTGACAGCGAATCGTTCCGCTACCCTCACAAAGTCTTGGAACGATCACTTCCTCCACATCCAGATCATCCATACAGATTGCAACAGAAAGAATATCCACAATGGAATCCACTGCACCCACTTCATGGAAATGGACCTGATCCACCGGTACATTATGGGCTTTTGCTTCTGCCTCGGCAAGAATCTTAAAAATTCTTTTTCCATAGGATTTTGCACGATCTGTCATATCTGCATGGTCGATAATCTCCATGATCTCGTTAAGGCCACGGTGTTCATGGTGATGGTGTCCGTGGTGGGAATGCATCGTTTCTGTATATATATGACTGTTTCCATGGGTTTCCTGTACATGATGTTCATGAGAATGGGGATGCTCATGGGCTTCATGACTATGTTGATAATGATGTTCCTCATGATCCTGGCTGTGAGAATCTCCATCATGCCCATACAGATATTTCATATCATGATCATGATTCTCATGATCCAGTAGTACATCAAAATCACAGGCATCGATCCCTGATTTCATCACACGGCTGATCTTTATGTCGAAACCTTTTACCGGCAGACTTTTAAGAATTCTCACCAGTTTTTTCTGATCTGCACCCAGATCCAGAAGAGCCGCAACTGTCATATCCCCGCTGATCCCGGAGGTACACTCCAGATATAATTTGTTTCTCATTTATTTTCCCTCCGCAAGCCGATTGATCTGGGTTGCCAGATATCCTGCCCCAAATCCGTTGTCAATATTTACTACTGCAATTCCGTTGGCACAGGAATTGATCATTGTCAGAAGCGCTGACAATCCATGAAAGCTGGCGCCATATCCCACAGAAGTAGGTACCGCGATCACCGGACGTTTCACAAGACCACCCATAACACTTGCCAGCGCACCCTCCATTCCTGCTACCGCAACCACACAGTTAGCCTCCTGGATGGTATCCAGCCTGGAAAAGAGTCTGTGCATACCACTGACTCCCACATCATAGATCCTCTCCACATGTGTGCCGAAATACTCTGCTGTCTGGGCAGCTTCCTCCGCAACAGAAATATCTGCTGTTCCGGCTGTACATACTGCCACCTTTCCGATATGCTCCTTCTCTTTTTCAATCTTCAAAATTCCGGAAACAGGATCATAAACCACATCAGGAAGAACCTTTTTTACCAGTTCATACTGATGTTCTGACGCCCTTGTTCCAAAGACTTCTCCATCTTCCTCATAAAGCTTCTGATAGATATTCAAAAGATGTTCGTCTGCTTTTCTCGCACAGTAAACTACCTCCGCAAAACCGGTCCTCGCTTTTCGGGTAGTATCCAGCTTCGCATAATCCATTTCTTCATATCCCTCTTTTTTCAGAAGGTCCTCTGCATGCTCCACAGAGAGCTGGCCTTTTTTTACCTTTTCAAGGATCTGCTGTAAAGTCATCTTTTTGCCTCCCTGTTTTCTTCGTAATATAATAACACAATAGCCAGACATTTGCATCATTTCCGCAAATCGTCTGGCTATCTGCTATTCAAACCGTTCACTGTCCGGTTCTTTTTATTTATGCGACTGCCTAGGCCGCCTTCTGTTCTTTATCTGATCATCTCCGTATATTTGGCCGAGATCTCATCAATATCTCCATATGCGATCAGTTTTCCTTTTTCAAGTATCATTGCTTTATTGCACAAGCGCTGTACCTGTTCCAGAGAATGGGATACAAACAGTACCGTAACGCCCTTATCAAACATACTTAAGACTTTCTTTTCACTCTTTTTCCGGAATTTGGCATCTCCTACAGAAAGGACTTCATCCAGGATCAGGATATCCGGTGATACCAGTGTGGCAATGGAAAATCCAAGTCTTGCCTTCATACCGGAAGAATAATTCTTAATAGGGACATCGATAAATTCCTTCAGTTCAGAAAACTCAACGATCTCATCAAATTTCGATTCCAGAAACTTCTTGGAATATCCGAGCATCGCACCATACAGAAAAATATTCTCACGTCCTGTATACTGCGAATCAAAACCGGCTCCCAGTTCCAGAAGAGGGACCAGACGTCCGTTTCGGACCACCTTGCCTTCGGTAGGCTTGAATACACCGGCAATTACTTTGAGCAGAGTACTTTTTCCCGCTCCATTAAGTCCCAGGATTCCTACACGGTCACCTTTTTTCACCTCAAAATCAACATTCTGAAGAGCCCAGAATTCATTATATTTAATTTCTTTTTTTAAGAATTTAATCACGTAATCCTTCAGGCTGTCTACCTTTTCTTTACTGAGATTAAACTTCATACTTACGTTATCTACAACTACTGCAGGTTTTTCCATATTTTTCTCCTGTTAAATATAAAGGATAAACTCATCCTGTTTCTTCTTGAAACAGAACATTCCGATGGCAATCGTCACAAGGCTGAATACCAGTGCGTATGCCGCATAATGCAGGTTCATCGGCTCCCCGAACATTCCTGAACGAAAAACATCGATGGTACAGTACAGCGGATTATATTTCAGGATCCATGAAAAACCACTTTTCAGCAGTCTGGACGGATAATAAAAGATCGCACAGGTATACATGATCAGCATCAGCGCTACTGACCACAGATATTCCATATCTCTGAAAAAAACGCCAATCGTAGCAAGGATCATTCCACAACCATAAGACAACAGAAATACCAGGATCAGCGCGATCGGGATCTGGAGCATATAAAGTGTCGGCTCCACACCAAGTACTGCTCCTACCGGAACCAGCACGATCAGTGAGATCAGGAAGATCACATAGTTAAAAAGTACACTTGACAGCGGATAGAGATATTTTGGCACATAAACTTTCTTGATCATTGCCGAATTCGCTCTTACTGATTTCAATGCCGCTTTTGTGGCACTGGAATAGAATGTGTACAAAAGACGTCCTGTCAGGATATATACAGGAAATGTCCGATCCTTGTTTCCAAACAGGGTACCGAATACGATCGTCAGTACGATCATGGTAAGCAACGGCTCAAGAAGAGACCAGATGATACCAAGATAGGAACGTCTGTACTTCAGTTTGATTCCTTTTTTTACAAGCTCTCCCAGAAGAAACCTGTAACGCATAAAAGTATTTACGTATTCTTTCATAGCATCTCCAATATTCAATTTTATTTTTTCACACGGCTGTAAATCATAATATACTATTTTGAGAAATCTGGCAACCTTATTTTCGCCAAAAAAAGGCACGCCAAAGCGTACCTTTTTGAGAAATGTGTTAGTTATGATCTTATCTCTTGATATTGAATGCCCGGAATCCCGGATATACTGCTGCATCACCAAGCTCTTCCTCAATACGGAGAAGCTGATTATATTTTGCCACACGTTCGCTTCTGGAAGGAGCTCCTGTCTTGATCTGGCAGGTATTCAGTGCCACTGCAAGATCTGCAATGGTTGTATCCTCTGTCTCTCCGGAACGATGAGAAGAAATCGCTGTATAGCCAGCTTTATGTGCCATTTTGATGGCTTCCAGAGTCTCAGATACAGAACCGATCTGATTCAGTTTGATCAGAATAGAATTTCCGCAGCCAAGGCTGATACCTTTCTCAAGACGCTCTGTATTTGTAACAAACAGGTCATCACCTACAAGCTGTACTTTTCCTCCAAGTTCTTTTGTCATGATCTGCCAGCCTTCCCAGTCTTCCTCATCAAGGCCATCCTCAATAGAGTAGATTGGATATTTTTCGATCAGATTTTTCCAGTGATCAACAAGCTCCGCAGATGTAAATTTCTTTCCGCATTTCGGAAGAACATACTCCCCCTTTTTGTTTCCTTTCCACTCACTGGATGCAGCATCCATGGCAAGTACAAAATCCTTTCCAGGCTCATATCCTGCTTTTTTCACTGCTTCAAGGATGTACTCAATGGCTTCCTCATCGCTTCCAAGGTCTGGTGCAAAACCACCTTCATCTCCAACGCTTGTTGCAAGGCCTTTTTCTTTCAGAAGTGCAGCAAGAGCGTGGAATACCTCCGTACACCAGCGAAGTCCCTCTTTAAAGCTTGGTGCTCCTGCCGGCATGATCATAAATTCCTGAACATCAACGGTATTCGCAGCATGTGCACCACCGTTTAGGATATTCATCATCGGAACCGGAAGTCTGTTTCCGTTCACCCCACCAAGAAATCTGTAAAGGGGGATGTCAAGAGAAATCGCAGCCGCACGTGCGCACGCAATAGAAACCGCAAGAATGGCATTTGCGCCCAGTTTTGATTTGTCCTTTGTTCCATCTGCTTTGAGCATGGCAGCATCCACTGCATAAATATCAGATGCATCCATTCCTGCCAGCGCATCATTAATTACTGTATTGATATTTTCAATGGCCTTCGAAACACCTTTTCCTCCAAAACGGCTTTTATCCTGATCTCTCAGCTCAAGTGCTTCGAATTCTCCTGTGGACGCTCCGCTTGGTGCTGCTCCTCTTCCGACCGTTCCATCTGCCAGATAAACCTCTGCCTCTACGGTCGGATTTCCTCTTGAATCAATGATCTCTCTTCCAATGACCTTCTCAATCTCTAAATAATCCATTTGATATTTATCCTCCTGTCTGGTCTTTTCGCCCTGTCCGTAACTCCTGTTCAGGCCGCATTTTGTCAGGGGATACGGCCCGCCACAAATTTTACGCATTAGTTAGAATCCGCTAACTGTTTACAAGTTTACTATATCTAACTTTAACGGTCAAGAGGAGTTATTGCCATTTTTTTCTCAATTACTCTTCTGATATTTCCATGTTTTTTCAGAACATTCCGCAGGATGTTGCGAATTTTACTTATTGACAAGGCTTTACTACTTATGATATCATAACCGCCGGTATCAAGCGGATATTCGTAAACCGCTCTGCTGCCTGCTTACAGCCAAATAACTGCTTCGCAGTTTGATTTGGTCAAAAAACCGAATATGGTTTATGACAAAATCCTGTCATATATTGGAAACGCACATTCTCCTGAATGATTAACGAACAACACATGCTCTGAGGTTTTACATTATCACTTAATCATTTTAAAGGAGGATTTTTTATGCCAAAAAACAAATTTCAGGAAGTTATCTTTACCCTTATCATGGTATTTTTTATGGTTTACGCCATGATCTGCTACAACATTTCCCTGAACACAGGGAGTATGACAAACCGCGTGTTCCTTGACGCTTTTCATGAGCTGGTGATCATGGGACCGATCGCATTTATCCTTGACTTCTTTATTGTATCCAAGCTTGCTTTTGGTTGTGCAATGCGCATGGTAGATTTCAAAAGCTGTCATCCCTTCAGCAAGATCCTTGCGATCTCCGTTCCTTCCGTTGCTTTCATGTGCCCATTAATGAGTCTTGCCGCAACCATTCTCTTTAAGGATGCAGGAAATCAGTTCGTAGCTGTATGGCTTCAGACAACCGCATTCAACTTCCCGATGGCATTCTTCTGGCAGCTGATCTATGCAGGTCCGATCGTACGTTTTATTTTCAGACATATCTTTCCTGAAAAGGAAAACGTAAAAGAAGCGACAGCAACTATGTAAAATTAAAGAAAGCACATTGCTATGGTTGAACCACCCCAAAAGTCATACTTTCCGGTGGCGGCTCATTCCATACAATGTGCTTTTTATTTTTCACGCGAATCTTTCTCATCGGATCTTCGAATCTCTCAGACTGTTTTCTTTAATTCCGGCATCTTAAGTATCTTCACGATCAGCGGGATCACCATAATGACCCAGACTATCGGTTCTGCTACGATCACGCCGGTATATCCGAGAAGTGGCACCAGAGTCACCGCGATCACTACTTTTCCGATCATCTCCAGCGCACTGGAAACCAGAGGGATCACCGTTTCTCCAAGGCCCTGCATAGCATTTCTGAGGACACTGATCACAGCCGTTACGAAATAAAAGATCGTATCAAATTTAAGATAATTGGCGGCATTGCGGATCACCGTTTCATTATGGCTTCCTGTGACCAGATAGATCAGCTGTTTTCCAATGGTAAAACTGAAGATCACAGTCATCACGGACCAGATACAGGTATACAGAACTGCAAGACCGATTCCATGGCGTACCCGGTCCATCCTCCCTGCACCTGCGTTCTGGCCGCAGAAGATCGCCATGGTCTGGCCGAACACGCCAAACATGATCATAAACATCTCTGTGATCTTACGAGCTGCTGTATGTGCCACAATGATATCTCTTCCCAGCCGATTGATGGAGGTCTGAAGTGCCAGTGTACCAAGATTTACAAGAGAGCTTACAAGTCCCATAGAAAGTCCGGCACTCAGCATATTTTTCATCATATTTCTTTCGAGACCGAAAAAATCCTCTTTTTTCAGTCGTAGGATCTCATACCTGCGGATCATGTAAAACCAGCATATAAGAAATGCCAGCGTCTGTGAAAGTACCGTGGCAACGGCCGCTCCCTGAACTCCTGCTTTTACTACCAGAATAAAAAACAGATCTCCTGCGATATTTAAAGTTACAGACACCGCCAAGATCACAAGAGGCGTCACCGTATCCCCAAGTGCGCGCAGAGATGCCGCGCAGGTATCATAAAGAAACGTTGCCAGCATACCTGCGATAATAATAAAGATATACTGCCTGGCAGTTCCCGTCAAATGATCCGGAACATTCAGGAACCTCAGGATCGGATGCAGAAACAAAAGTCCCAAAACAGTCAGGATCAGAGAAATCACGCTGCCCATTACAAGAGACAGCGCAAAGGATTTTCGTACTTCTTCCCGGTTTCCGGCACCGAATTTCTGTGCGGTGACAATGGCAAATCCATTTGCAAGGCCCATCAGAAAACCGATGATCAGCCCACTTAAAGGACTGGTGGCCCCTACTGCCGCCAGCGCATCTTCTTTAAGAAAGCTTCCCACGATCCGGGTATCTGCCAGGCTGTACGTCAGCTGCAAGAGATTTCCCAGAAATACAGGAAGCGCAAAGGACAAGATCAATGTGGAAGGCTTCCCTTTTGTCAAGTCTTTCATGTCATCCTCCCTCAGTCAACGATATCATTCTGAAAACGGGAAAGATGCTCATAAGGAAGGATCATCCTTCCGCGGAACAGTCCGCAGCCATCATTGATCAGGCTGTTGTTTACCGCACCAAACATATTAACGTCCAGCGCAGCAAGATCCAGTCCAAGAAGTCGCATACCCCGCTCATAAGCCTCATCAAAATAGATACATTCCCCCTGGGGAACCGCGTCCCTTCTCCTGCGTTCACTTTCCTGTTTTTTCTCATAGCTTAAATGGTTGGCGGAACCAATCTCCGCAACATCATCCATGTCTTTGGTCCGCAGCTGTACTTCCATATAGCTTCGGGAACTGTTATCATAAAACGTGATATGCAGGGACTGATAATCATCCTCACTGTTATTACAGATGTAATCCCTATAGTAAGGCTTTGCTTCCCTGCTGAGCAGTGGCGATGTACTTTCCTGCACTCCTCTAGCCGGCTCTGCGGTAAATCCTCTTTCTTCCAAAAATCCCGGAAGTATATTGGCGATCTCATAAAGATAACGAAGCTCTTCTTCTCTGACATTCTCACCATTTTTCAAATGACATCTGGGCATGGCGATAACGATCCTGTAGGCAATAAAATCGCGGAAACAGCTTAACCGTTCCTTGATCTGGGATACGGAAGGATATTCCCCATATTCTTTATAATAGTCATAAATAAACTCCACTACATATCCGTTAAATTTTTCCTCCGCACGGATCAGGGATTTGATCCTTCCCTTGAAGGTAAATGCCAGAAACGGATATTCCCCTGCCATATATTTATAAAATTCCCGGATCTTCTGAGACTGGGCAGTGAGGAAATCATTATGCTCCAGAAGCTCCTGGATCTGGATCAAAAAATTACAGTGTACCAGATCGATCTCATTATGTTTTTCCTTCGCCTCTGTCCTAAGATCCCGAATGTATTTCTTCAGTATCCGGAGAAGAGTATCTCCGGAATACAGATAATCGTTTAATGTTATCATTTGTGTTTCTCTTTTCTATTTTGGTCTTTTCAGGATCACATATTTACAACAACTGCTGGATGATCTGTGTTCCTGTCTTTTATTTATTTCAGTTTTTCATGGAAAAACTCTGCGATCCGGTTCCACACCTCATCCTGGAAAAACTGGATATCTGCATGGTCTGCACCATCCAGTGTCAGCAAAGTGACATCACAGTCTTTTTTCTCCAGAAGTCCGTATAAAGTTTCCGACTGAACATAAGGAACGACCTGATCGCAGTTGCCATGAATGATCAGAAATGGCGGTGCATCCTTCGTAACCTTGGAAACCGGACTGCTCTGGTATGCCTTTTCTTTATTTAACATGGAATTAAATCCAAGCAGAAGGGATTCTGCGGAAGAAGCACATTTTTCTGCAGATTCACATGGAAATGCGGAAAGATCCGTAGGCGGATACCATGGGCAGGCAGCCTGTACCTTACTGGATTCTTCCAGATACTCCCCCACATCCAGAGCCGGATCATTGTCCAGCGCAGCCATACAGGTAAGATATCCTCCGGCAGACTCTCCCATAACTCCTATCTGCTCTTTGTTGATGCGGAACCGGTCTGCATGGGCTTTCAGGTAACGGATAGCTGCCTTTACATCCTGCAGCGGCATGGGATACGGGCCCTGATTGGAAGTACGATACTCCACACTTGCCACTACAAAGCCACTGGATGCCAGTCTGCTCAGATAAAGATTATGTGCGGATTTATCCATCATCAGCCATGCGCCTCCGCAGATCCAGAGGATGCAGGGATAGGTTTTTCCATCTTTTGTTTCCGGGTAGATTATATCCAGTTTCAGATCCCGCCTGCAATGTCCGAACCAGGAGTCCACCTGTGCGTAAGTAATATCATTTACTGTAATATACTGAGGCTTCTCTGCTGGAAGCTTCAGTGTCTTTTTTTCTGCTTTTGTCATAATCTATCTGCCTCTTTTCTTCTGATCATTTTATCTTTGAAATATTTTTCTTTTATTTTATCACAATACTGCTTTTTCTGCTTTTATTTTCCGGAGAAAAAGCACTCTTTTTCTGCAAAACAGGGTTTTGATCTTTTTGTTCATAAATCCCTCCTCTTTGTAAGTAAAATTGTTTGTCAGCAATAACAAAAAGCTGTTATAATAGATTTTCTCTATTACAACAGCTTTGTTTTCCTACTTTTGGAATGGATTTATTATATTATAAGTTTTTTTCTCTGTCAACGCCCTCAGACAATTTCACAGCTTTTCTTTATCAGTAAACCTGTATCCTGCTTTCTCAGATCTGATACCAGCGGATCTCATTAGCTTCCAGATGAAGGTCAAAGCTCTTTCCATCCCCTGTGTAAACCGTAGTGTCCTGTGGCTCATAGGTGTTGTTTACCACACAATACTTTTTATTTTTCACATAAGCATGTACTTCCACATTATAATTGGAAGAAAACCAGCAGAAAAGCTCATTTTCTGCCGCTGCTGACCAGAGCACAGCACGATAAAGGATACGGCTGTTGCAGAAGCTGTACGGAAGTCCGCTGATATAAACGCTCCGGCCTTTTCCGAAGGTTTTTACTGCCATCTGGACTTCCTGATCTTTCTGGATAAGGATCTTCGTATCCGGAAGTGCAAAGATATTCTTTTTCCCCTCACCGAAATCTACGGTTCCGTCTGTATCCTTCAGGATAAAATGCTCTTTATGCTCTTCCCAGTTGTATTTATCGGTATTAAGATTAAATCCTCTTTCTTCCTCTACGCCAAGGATGTCATCCAGCTGGAAGAATTTCCCCTGCCACTGATGAGCTGCTGGCTCGCCCACTCCAATGAATCCGCCACCATTATAGACAAATTTCCGCACAGCTGTAAGAATCTTTGGATCTGCCCAGTTCTCACCACCGGACTGTGCAGTATCCGCATCACCTACATTGATGATCACATCAAAATCATTCAGCAGATCTTTATCCTGACGGATATCATCAAAGCTGATAAAGGACACATCAAAAGGCGCACCGCTTAATGCCTCGATAATTCCGAAATAGGAATAATTCTGCTTGTAATAGATGGCATGATGTACCATATGGTTGCCCCAGGAGCGCATTTTTCCCCAGCAATTTAAAACAGCCACACGTTTTACACAGTATGGTGTGGTTCCCTGGATATTGTCGTAGAGCACACGGAATTCCTGGCAGACTTCCTTGATATACTGTACAAAATCCGGAAATTCCAGAGCCAGTTTCAAATAACCGCCGTATCCAATTCTCTGGATCGGACTTCGAAGGATAGCTCTTCTTGCAGTCACCCAGTTTACTTTTGCCTCTTTTACAGGATCCCCGCCCTCATGGAAGGTGTCCGGGAAAAAGTACGGCAGAAATCTTCCCTCTGTATATTTTACATGTTTAATATCACTGAACAAACGTAGGGTCGCTCCGTTTCCGACGCTTCCCACTACCGCATCCAGCCCGATGGAAGCAAACTCATCCATAAAGGGCTCCATACCGATCCAGTGATCGCCCATGAACATCATGGCCTCTTTTCCGTATTCATGGACAATGTCTACCATTTCCTTTGCAAGCTTCGCCACTTCCCGTCTCTGGAAAGCCTGGAAATCTTTAAATTCTTTTGATGGGATACGGTAGGTGTTGTTCATATATCCCTGATCAATGATAAACTCCGGACGGAACTTATATCCCACTTCCTGCTCAAACTGTTCCAGGATATAGGGGCTCACCGAAGCGGAATATCCAAACCAGTCTACATATTTTTCCCGTGCCATCTCATCAAAGATCAGTGTGAACTGGTGAAAAAATGTAGTAAATCGTACTACATTCACATAATCATGGGAATCCAGAAATCTGCGGAGGCGATCCATGGAATGTGCACGTGTTGCGGGCTGACGCACATCAAAAGTGATCTGAGGCTCTACATCCTTCCAGTCATTGACAACTGCATTGTACATATGTACCGGATCCCACATGATATATGCAAGAAAACTTACCGTATACTCATGAAACTCTTTCGCCGGCCTGATCACAACATTTCCGTTTTTTTCATCGTATGACCATTCCTCTGTACTGACAGCTTCCCCTGTAGTCCGGTCAATGACTTCCCACCATCTTCTGATATCATCTCTTGTATTCACAGCCAGCATATCCGGATACAGATGATCCATCAGATGGATTTCCAGAGTATCCGACACTGCCGTGTGAAAGGATGTCATGATATACATCTGCTGGATTTCTTCCGGATGGGCCTTTGCCCAGGCATTGTCCTTTCTGGTGGTATAATAAGTTGCATAAATCTTTGCGCCGGTTTTCTTCAGCTCTGCTGGAAATTCCGTTCCGTCACAGTCACGGATGGCATCTGCACCCCACTCATCCAGCATTTTCAGTGTCTCCGGGATCACATCCAGATCTGTCGGAATGGTCACTCTTCCTTTTGTTTCGCTCATCACTTTACCTCCATTGTAAAAATCCCTGTTTTTTTATTTCTGATATTTTTTCACGATCGTCTGCATAGTATCCCATTTCTGTTCCATATCAGCCACCAGCTTAAACTGTGTGCGGCAGCGGTCCAGATTGTGTTCTTCCCGGTCGATCTTAAAATAATGATCTCCTTCCAGATAATCGGTAAGAAAGCGAATGCCACATTCATAAGTCATCACCTTAGCTCCCATGGGAAGCATCTCGATCTCTTTTGCACTAAGCTTATCTCCACAGCTTTCCAGAAAGCCTTTTACATAGATTTCATAGAGCTCCATATCACAGGAAACTTTGCTTAAATCTTTCTCATCCTCCAATGCAGTGCTGGCCCCGAAACGAATGGAATCTCCAAAATCATTCATGGCAAGTCCCGGCATAACCGTGTCCAGGTCCACTACACAGATTCCCCTTCCTGTTTCCAAGTCGATCATAACGTTATTCAGCTTCGTATCGTTGTGCGTTACCCGAAGGGGCACCTCACCTTTTGCCAGAAGCTCACCGAATACATTTGCCAGATACTCATGCTGAAACGCAAATGCGATCTCTTCTTTTACGGATGCAGCACGATGGCGGCTGTCCTTCTCTATGGCATTTTTCAAAGTCTGAAAACGTTTCTTTGTATCATGGAAATCCTTTATCGTTTCATGCAGAGTCTCTGCCGGGTAATCTGCTAGCATTTCCTGGAATTTTCCAAATGCAACTGCACTTTCATAAAAATCCTCCGGTTTTTCTGCCAGATCATAGCTTACTGCATCGGTAATAAAAATATAAGCTCTCCAGCATTCTCCGTTTTCATCTGTCAGGAATGCCTTCCCGTCCTTTGTCGGAATCAGGTTCAGAACCTCCCGTTCCGGATCTCCTCCCTTCTGAAGAACTTTCTTTTTCAGATGCCCGGTGACTCCGGCAATGTTCTCCATCAGTTCTTCCGGTTTCTGAAAGATCTCCCGATTGATCTTCTGAAGGATCACCTTAATGGACCCCATCTCTCCGATCCGATATCTAAGCATATAGGTTTCGTTGATATGCCCGCTTCCGCAGGGGCCGCAGGAAACCAGTTCTCCGGTAAATGCAAACTGATCCGCTATTCTTTTTATCTCTTCTTTTGGTGTACCTGCCATTTTACCTTCTCTTTCCCAGACAGCAGTAAAAAGCATACCGTCCGAAAACAAATATGCTTTATACTTTTTGCTGTGTTTTTTACTGTGATTATTTTTTCCGCTTTAAAATCCTGGTGGCAAGCGGAGCAATATTTTCATCTGTTGATCCGTAGAGAACTTCGTAATCCCCCGAGACAGAAACTGTTTCTGTCTTTTCTCCGAAGTTCTGGATAAACAGATATTCCGTATCCTCATTTTCTCTGGTTGTCACAGAAATACCTTCCGGTATAAATGTAAGCGGCATCTTCACGCCTGCTTCCTCTGCTGCCCTTCCCAGAAAATCCTCATAAAAGGCTGCTTCCATATCTGCCGCCACATAATAAACATGGCCCTTTCCGTATTTCTTGTGAGTCAGTACCGGATACCCCTGATAGAAATCCCTTCCATAACGCAGCAGTACTTCCGCATCGGAAACCTTTGCAAGCTCACAGAGATTTTTGCAGGTATAGCTTTCTGTAATTCTGAGATGATTTCCTGTTTCCGGGATACCTACGTTTTCTTCCCAGTCATAAAGTGCATCGATCTCTTCCGTACGGATACCAGCTGCTTCCATCAGTCCGTGAGGGGTTCCCTCCAGATAGCATTTATCTGTTTCATCTACAAGTCCGGACCAGTAGGAAATTACCAAAGTACCACCGTTTTTTGCAAAAGTGCGAAGCTTTTCGGCATATCCATGATAAAACATGTAGGCCATCGGTGCCGTTACCAAACGGTACCTGGACAGCTCATGTTCCATATTGATGATATCTGTATTATAGCCTTTTCTTCGGAGAGCACGATACTGTTTCAGTACAGTTTCCTGATAATGCATATCCTCGTTTCGAGGTCCCTGCGCATCCTTCAGCGCCCAGTCATTTTCCCGGTCATAGAGAACAGCCACCGGAGACTTCGTCACGCTTCCAGCAGTTTCCCGGATCTGCTCCAACGCTTCTCCTACCTCTGTCACTTCGCGGAAAATACGAGTATCATCCCCACCGTAGTGATCGATCACCGCACCATGGAATTTCTCAGAGGCTCCCTGGCTCTGACGAAGCTGGAAATACAGAACACTGTCTGAACCATGAGCAACTGCCTGCAGAGAGGCAGCCAGATGTATTCCTGGTTTTTTCAGCTTGTTGATAGGCTTCCAGTTGGTCGCAGAGGGACAGGATTCCATCAGAAGAAACGGTGCTTTCTTGATGCTTCGCATAAGATCATGCTGCATGGCTCCGTCCAACGCTGTGGTATAATTGTCTTTTTTATGCCAGCTTGGATAATTATCCCAGGATGCAATATCCATAACATCCTTAAATTTTTTATAGTCCAGTCCGTTGTAGTCATACATCAGATTGGCGGTTGCCGGAAGCTCGGAACCACCTGCACGGATCGCAGAAATCTCATGCTTCATAAAATCCACAGTCCTGTCTGTAACAAAACGTTTCCAGTCCAAGGTAAGTGCATGAAGAGCATTTTCCCCCTTTGGCGAAGGACTTTCGATCTGATCAAAGCTGTTATAGGTATGGCTCCAAAACGTTGTGCACCAGCTGGAATTTAAATTTTCGATGGTCCCGTATTTTTCTTTCAGCCATTCCCGGAATTTTTCCCGGCACAGAGGACAGTGGCATTCTCCACCATATTCATTGGAAATATGCCACAAAAGCACTGCGGGATGTTTTCCGAAACGTTCAGAAAGCTTCTTATTAATATTGTAGACTTTTTCCCTGTATACTGGAGAAGTATAACAGTGATTATGTCTTCCACCGAAAAATCTTCTTGTGCGATCCGGATCCATGCGAAGAACTTCTTCATATTTATCTGCCATCCATTTCGGTCTTGCTCCGGATGGTGTGGAAAGTATCGTATAAATTCCTTCTTTATACAGATTATCGATCACTTCTTCCAGCCAGTCAAAGTTATATTTCCCCTCTTCCGGCTCCAGCACTGCCCAGGAAAACATTCCCATGGAAACGGTATTGATATGGGCTTTTTTGAAATATTCGATATCTTTTTTCAGAATATCCGGTCTGTCCAGCCACTGCTCAGGGTTGTAATCGCCGCCGTGCAGATAATGGCCGTATCTGATCTGCTCTGCCATTTTTTTATCTCCTTATGATTTATTCGCATCAAGCGGACAAAGTCATCCGCTCCGCTACGAAGCTTTATACCAGGCAACTGATCCACAGTTGATCTGGTATAAAAAGAATGCTGCGTGATCCAGTTAAAGCATATTATACAATATACCTAAAGATTTCAGCAGCATCCTTTTTGTTTTAAAATTATTTTACAGCTCCAGTAATACCCTCTGCGAACTGTTTCTGTAATACGAAGAATACGATCATAGTCGGAATGGAACAGAATAATACGCCGCACATCAGCATGCCGTAATCCGTTACATATCCTGTGATCAGATTGGCGATCAACATCGGCATGGTCATCGCCTTATTATCTGTCATGATTACCTTCGGCCACAGATAGGAATTCCATGCATTCATAAATGTGATAACTGCTGCCGCCGCATAAGTAGATTTCATAGTCGGGATAAACATCTGGAAAAAGATCCTTACCTCACTTAATCCGTCAATACGAGCTGCTTCAATGATATCGATCGGGAATGCTCTTGCATTCTGACGGAACATCATGATCATAAATGGCGTGGAGATGATCGGAAGGATAAAACCTACCGCTGTATTTAAGAGGCCTGCTTTGGAGAACATCTTAAATAACGGAACCATTGTGGCAACCTGAGGAACCATCATTGCAAGAAGCAGGATGGAGAACAGTCTGTCTTTCCATCTGTCATGATATACCTCAAATCCATAACCTGCGATAGAGCAGATCAGAAGACAGATAACAGTAGTCAGAACCGCATAAAACAGAGAGTTTCCAAGTGCTCTCCACAGCGGCTGCTGTGCTGTCAGGTTCTTAAAGTTCTGCATGAAATATGTACCCGGAAGAATCCGGCCTCTGGATACATCTGTGGATGTATTGGTTGCTGCGGAGATCATCCAGTACAACGGAAATACAGAGATAAATGATACGATGATCAGGAAAATATATGTAGGGATCAATCTTCTCTGGATCGCGGATTTGTTCTTTTTCTCAGTCACGTGTATCACCTACTTTCAAGTTGATAAAGGCCAGGATAGCTACCATGATAAATATGATAAATGACATTGCTGCAGCATATCCGAAGTTTGGCACATTAATAAAACATGTATTGTAAACATAGTGAGACATTGTGATGGTTGAGTTAGCCGGGCCACCTTTTGTCAGGTTGACAGACTCATCGAACAACTGCAGTGTACCATTAATAGACATGATGAATGTCATGATGATCGTCGGTTTCAGAAGCGGTACTGTAATCTTCCAGAAAGTCTTCCAGCCATTGGCTCCATCGATCTTTGCTGCCTCATATACGGAATATTCGATATTCTGAAGTCCCGCAAGATAAAATACCATGTTATATCCAGTCCATCTCCAGATCAGCGCGATGATAATAACAATCTTTGCACTTGTGGAGTTTCCAAGGAAGTTATAACCGGTTGTTAAAATTCCAAGTTTGATCAGGATACTGTTGATCAGGCCATCTGTTGCAAACATGGAACGGAAGATCAGGGAATAAGATACAAGAGATGTCGCACATGGAAGGAATACGCATGTACGGAAAAATCCTTTGAATTTCAGATCTTTGTTATTCAGAAGCTGTGCGAGCAGGATCGCAAGGACCAGCATGATCGGCACCTGGATAATAAGATACAGAAATGTATTGACAATGGACTGCTGGAATACCTTATCCACCATAATACGTTTATAGTTACTGAAGATCGGATCCGCAAACCTCATGTTTGCTCCGGCACCTGTCTGTAAAGAAATGATAAATGCGCGGATCATCGGATAAAAACTCATGACAGCGATCATAATGGTTGCCGGTGCCAGAAAGATCCAGCCGGCCGCTCTTTGTTTCGCTACCAGAGACATGCCACTTTTTTTGGAATTCACAGGAACTCCTCCTTTCAAACATCTAAACCTTTACATAAGACAAGGGACTGCATGCAGTCCCCTGCTCTGTATTTCATTAATATTTCAGTTTTACTCTGTCATCTTGAATGCCAGTGTATCCTGTGCTTCCTGAAGTGCAGATTCTTTATCTGCGCCGTTTACAATATTAACAACAGCTGTGTTGATGCACTCTCTTGCCTCATAGTGGTACGGAGTTTTTGTAAATTCCGGAATGTGTGAAGAGTACTCTACAATTGTTGAGAAGATCGGCTGGTTATTGAAGAACTCGCTTGGCTCATTGTAAACCTCAGACTCACCAGCCGGCAGGTAGCAGGAAATTGCACCTGTTTCCGGAAGGATTGCATCATAGAAGTCTGTGCTGGAACCAAATGTACTTGCAAGGAAGTCCTCAGCAAGCTCTACATTCTTGCAGTTAGATGTAATGTACCAGGAAGATCCGCCATTGTTTGCATAGTTTGTAGCTGTATCAACGCCGTCAACTTTCGGCATTGTTGTGATCTGCCACAGACCCTTCTGATCCTCTGTTCCCATCAGTGTAGCTGTGATCCAGTTACCGTTAACGATACCGGCAGCCTCTCCGCCTGTGATTGTGGAGATGTACTCATCCCAGTTATTTACTAATTTAACAACATTGTTCTTTACAAGATCCACATAAAGATCTACGCATTTCTCTGCTACATCGTTGCCAACGATATAAGCCTCTCCGTCATCATTTACGAAGTTTGCTCCACAGGACTGGATCATCATCATCAGAGTATCGCCACCTGTTGCTTCACTTGTAAGGAGATATTTACCTGTTTTTTCGTGAACGTCTTTTCCGATCTCCATGAATTTGCTCCATGTGATATCTGTAAGATCATCAATGGTATATCCTGCTTCTTCCAGGATATCTGTACGATAGCAGGCAATTGTTGCACCGTTATCAAACGGAACTCCGTAATGTGTGTCATCTACCATGGAGTAGGACTGTTTCAGTTTTCCGAAATCATCCCAGTTGATATCCATATCCTTCAGATCTGTGAAAGCATCCGGATAACTCTTCAGATACTTCTGATAGCTGTTGTCCTGCATCAGAACGATGTCCGGAAGTGTGCTGTAATCTCCGGCGTTTGCTGCTGTTGTAAGTTTGGTCTGGCAGTCATCAGAAGATGTCTCAACTACATCAACCTTGAATCCTTCGTGATCCTTTGCATACTGCTCACCTGCAATATTCATAGCCTTGATGTTGAAGTTCTGATCCCATGCCCATACAGTCAGGGTGTTATCGTCATCACCTTTTGCATATACTGCTGTAGTAGTTGCAGCAAAAGACATTGCCATGATACCTGTCATTAATACTGCGAGTAATTTTTTCTTCATTTACTTTTCCTCCTTTATTAAGCATTTCCCGTTTGCTTATGAATGGATTATAGCATACGTATTTCCTCTATAGTTTGCAGAATTGTTCATATAATGTGCAATTTCAACCATTTTATTGATTGTGCACTATTGTCACGCTATATTTTTACAAAAAATATGCACTTTGAGGATTTTTTCTTTTTACATTCGTCAGGATGCCCCAAAAAAACCTTCTTTTTTGACATTGTGCGAACATTTTTTGTCAAAAAAGAAGGTTTTTGTTTCTATTTCATAAAATTTTATGTTGTTTTTCATACATATTTCACAAACATTTCTGCATATTATGCAAAATAAACCCTTTCAGGAAACTGCGTTTTCATCGTATGCAGCATTTCCTCTGTCAGATCCAGAAGAAGTTTTATTTTACGTCCATCTTCCTGAATGATCATGGTATAGTAAGGCACATCATCTTCATAAGAGGTATAATCGTATTTTTTCAGTTTCTCCGTTCCGGTATTCTTTTTATATTTTGCCACTTTTTCATGATAGTGAGGTGCTGTCACTTCCATCTCCTCAAGCTTCAGCACGTGAGCTGTTTTACGATATTTTTTTCCATAGATCACATCTATGGTCAGTTGTCCGTTTTCCATGGTATATTCATAGTCTCTCTGGCTGAATATGTCATAAGCAAAGTAAAGCAGCGCCAGAAGAAATCCCGGAAGCATGAATGCCTGAGAGATCGTGATACCCATCAGTACAAAAATTGCCGCAAAGATCACCATTACTTTTCTGAGAGCTCCTGACATATGTTTCTTTTTTCTGGAGACCTGCTCCACAATCCTGTAATCGTACATTTCTTACCTCTTTCTATCTGCCTGATCCGCATACAGTCTGATATTTCTATTCTGTCGTGACAGATCCACAGATCTGGTTTTGTTGTTTTACCAGCCTTCCTCTGAATGGATGTCAAACTTAAGAAGCTGCTGTTCATAGTTCTCCGGACGTTTTCTCCACTCCAGCGGTGTCATTCCCGTAACCTGACGAAAATTCCGATTAAATGTGGAATTGGTGGTAAAGCCACACTTATGTGCTATATCTGCAATTGGCTGATCTGTTTTTTTCAGATAATCACAGGCCGCCTGGATACGGATCGTATTGATGTATTCCAGCGGGCTCATCTTCATGTAAGTCGTAAATATCCGGCGCAAATGAGTTTCACTGATATGACAGTATTCTGCCAGTTCGTCAATACGAAGATCCTCCATGTAATGATCAGAAATATAATCCTGGAACCTGGATATCATATCCATGACTTTTCCTCTGCCTTCGCTGTAACGTTCTTCGCCTGAATCCCGGTTTATCCTTGCGATTTCCACAAGAAGCGATGCCAAAACTCCCTTAGCTTCTTCCAGATAAAATTCCTCTCCATCCCGCATGATATCCAGGATCTTAAGGATCTTACCTGCCATGGATCGGTTTTCTTTTTCATTCAGAAAAAGTGATCTGGAGTTGATCCGCTGAACGATTTTTTCTTTTTTTACCGAATTATTAATAAATTTATCCAGGAATCCTTCTACATCAATAAAAAGATACTCCCAGCGGCTGATAGTTCCAATATCACTGTTTGTGGTATGTGGATAATTGGATGGGATCACCGTAAAATCCCGGTCATGAAACTGTACCTTATCCTCTCCAAGTATCATAAATCCCTGTCCTTCATAGCAGAATCCGATTTCCAGATAATTATGAAAATGGAGATAATCGATATCGTTCCCATAATTCTGAACCCACTTCTGTCCAAGCAATGCAAGGATGGGGCTCCCCTCCGGCATCTTATAATATCGAAGCTCCATTTTGGGTTTTCGTTTTTTTGCCACAAATATTCCTCCGTATGTTTTCTGTTCCAATATTTACTGATCTTTCTGTTATATTACAGCCATACATAAAAAAAAGCAACCTGCAGGATAACAATACTTGATAACTCTTGTTTCTGCAGATTGCAATTTTTATTTATATCAGCTATTTACTTTTTATCTGTTTATTCCTCATCCAGGTAATATCTTCCATATGCATCTGCCGCTTTGATTGCTGCAAATACAGTTTCCGGTGTAACTTCAAATGGCATGTTGTGAAGTGTATCATTCTCCGCACATGCAGTTGTGGCAACTTCCATAAGCTGCTCATCAGTTACTTTCCCAGCTCCAAGCTCTGCCAGAGTAACAGGAAGTCCTACTTCAATGCACCATAAGATGATCTCTTCCAGATCTTCCTGGGGAATATTCTCCAGTACCAGCTGTGTGATGGTTCCGAATGCAACTTTTTCTCCATGATACATATGATGGCATTCTTCCAGTACAGTAAATCCGTTATGGATCGCATGTGCACCTGCAAGTCCTGCACTTTCAAAACCAATTCCAGAAAGAAGTGTATTAGCCTCAATCACTTTCTCAACTGCCGGTGTGCATACGCCTGCTTCCAGAGCTATCTTAGCTTTTACGCCCTCATCCATCAAGGTATTAAAACAAAGTTCAGCCAGTGCCATGGCAGCCTCTGTTGTCTTACCTCCTGCACAGGAAGTTGCTCCGCTTCTCTTGCATGCCCTTGCCTCAAAATATGTTGCCAGTGCATCTCCCATACCAGCCACAGTAAGACGAACCGGCGATTTGGTGATGATATCTGTATCCATCAGAACAAGATTCGGATTCGCCGGAAGAAACAGATATTTTTCAAAAACTCCTTCTTCTGTATAAATAACAGACAAAGCACTGCAAGGGGCATCTGTAGATGCGATCGTCGGACAGATAAATACCGGTGTTCCCGCATAGTATGCAACTGCCTTCGCTGTATCAAAGATCTTTCCTCCACCAATACCAATGGTAAGATCACACTGCTCATCTTTTACGATCTTTACCAGACGATCAATCTCACTGTTACAGCATTCTCCGTTAAAATAATCAAAAACCACCTCACAGGTACTCTCAGCAAAGCTCTCTTCGATCGTTTTACCGATTCTTTTATATCCGCCTTTACTGATCAGAACCAACGCTTTTTTTCCGCTCTTTGCAGCATAAGTTCCAAGATTCTTCATTTCTCCCGCACCCTGTAAATATTTGGACGGACTGATTAAAATTTTCGCCATTTTATACTTCCTTTCTTTGTTTTCAGAAGTCAGCCTCCGCATCCGGCTTTTGTATTTATATTATAATTGCTGTATTTTTTTATTGCAAGGAGTATTTGAGGATTTATGCAGCATCACCTGAGTTACTGTTACTGTTCACTCTGTTCCTAGTAATATACTTTGTGATCACATGAAAATCAGTTACAGCCAGCTTTCCAGAACATCATTCAGCTTATTCATATCCAGCGGTTTCGCGATATGTCCATTCATGCCTGTATTTTTGGCCAGCTGTACATCTTCTGCAAAAGCATTGGCAGTCATGGCAACAATAGGCAGTTTTCCCTTTTCACCCGGAAGGCTCCTGATTGCTGCAGTTGCCTCATAACCATTCATGACAGGCATTTGGATATCCATAAAAACAAGATCATACAATCCTTCCGGAGAAGCTTCCACTTTTTCAACTGCAATTTTCCCATTTTCTGCCGTTTCCACTTTTGCACCTGTCATCTGTAAAATTTCACCAGCAATTTCTCTGTTCAACTCATTATCCTCAACCAGCAGAATCCTTTTTCCCGTGTAGTCTGATTCTGACAGCTTCTCCAGATAATTTCTTGCTATTTTTTCTTTTCTTCCTGAAGTAAACTGCCGCAGTGTTGCCGTCAGCCGGGAACGGAACAGCGGTTTTGCAATAAAAGCATCTACACCTGCAGCCTTTGCTTCTTCTTCAATTTCGCTGAATTCATAGGATGTCAGTACAATGATGGGGATCTCTTTTCCTATCCGTTTCCGGATCTGTCTGGCAGTTTCTATACCATCCATCTCCGGCATCTTCCAGTCTAAAATAACAGCAAAGTAATCATCTTTCAACTCATGCCGTGCATAACAGCGCTCAACCGCTTCCCTGCCAGAGAGAACCCATTCACCCATAATACCGATTTCCTTTAATGTTGCAACTGTACTTTCACAGCATGTCCTATCATCATCCACAACCAGGACCGGCAGATTCATCAGATCTCTGTCCTGTTCTTTTTCTTTTTCCTGAAGCTCCAGATAAATTGTTACTGTGATTTTAGTTCCCTTGTGCAAGGTACTGTCCACTTTAATAGTGCCATTCATCAGGTTCACAATATTTCTGCTGATTGCCATTCCCAGACCAGTTCCCTGGACTCTGGTTGTCCGGTGGTCATCCGCGCGGCTGAACGGCTCAAACATGATTTTCTGGAATTCCGGTGACATACCGATTCCATTATCCTCAATCGTAAATTCATAGCATCCAAGTTCTGAAAATCCATTTGGCTTTTCCTCTATGGAAAAAATAATATTCCCGCCATCCGGTGTATACTTGATCGCATTACTCATCAGATTCACAAATACCTGCTGAATTCTCAAGCTGTCACCACAGACAGCCTCATGTTCAATATGATTGATGTGTATATCAAAATTATGTTTATGTTCATCAAGCACCGGTTTCGTGAGTGTAATAAGATTATCTACCAGCTCTGACAGATTGAAATCTTCCTGTGCCAGTGTCATTTTTCCTCTTTCAATACGTGCCATATCCAATACTTCATTGATCAGCCCCAGCAGATGGCGGCTTGATTCTGTGATCTTGCCGAGGCATTCAATGACTCTGTCCTGGCTCTCAACATTTGCTCCTGCGATTGCTGTCAGACCCACAATCGCATTCATTGGTGTCCGGATATCATGGGACATATTGGAAAGGAATTCTGTTTTCGCACGATTTGCATTTTCTGCGGACCGGTAAGCCTCTTTCAGTGCCTGACGGGATTCAATCTCTGCTTTCTTCTCCTGTGTCACATCCATGGATGCCAGCAATACCTTTTCCAGCTTTCCATTCTTCCATTCCAAGGGAATATAAGAAGCGATTTTATAAGTCTTTTCATCCAGGCTGCAATACTCAAACTTATAAATATCATTTTCACTTTTCAGTTTTTTCCGAATATTATCCGGGGCTATCAGGATATCTATAGCTTCCAATGGTTCCAGTGTCTTATATTTTTCAAGAACCTGCATCTGAAAATCATGATAAAATCCCAGAGGTTTATATATCATCTGTCCATTCAGATTGTAGAATTCATATCTGTCATTTTCCAGATCACAGACAACAAAGCGGTCAACCAGACGCACTATGCTCTGGATCAGCTGCTCCATGGAAGCATTATCTGCTACCATCTGCAGATGCCGTGCGCTCTCTACCTTTGTCTCTGTGATATCACGCAGAAAGATCATGGCATATTCTGAATCCTCTATTTCGCCACGTATGACCACATTGCGGACCCATCGTTCTTCTCCATTCAGAGTGATACGGCACTCTAAAGCCAATTCGGTTTCCAGCCCCTTCAGCCTTTCTGCAATATAACCACGGTCGTAAAAAGAGGATACCGCCTTCTTATCTGTCTCCACAACATAGGAATCCACAAAATGCCGGATCAATTCATCCCACGTATGACTCTGTTCAAAGACTGTCATCAGGGACGGTTCAACCTTAAAGGTATCAAAAGTATTCGCTTCCAGATTCACATAATACTCGCACAAATCTGCTTTCGTAAAAGCCCGGTGGAAAGCAGCAGATTTTTGTGCCTGCATGATTTCTTTTTTCTCCCCATCAATGTTAATAAAAATCCCGGCAATCCTGCTGGCAGAACCATCCAGACGGCGTATTACTTCTGCCGATGCCCGAAACCACTGGTATTGATTATCCTTCATTCTCATACGATACTCTACCTGGTATTTTATCTGGTTCGTCTTATCCTTAATTGCCGCCTGAAGCTGCACCATCACTCTTTCTTTATCCTGTGGATGCAGAAGATCTGACCAGGATTCCAGTTTATTCGGAAAGTCCAGGGTGTCATGATAGCCAAGCATTTTTCGGAATTCATGACTCCAGTTTGCATTCACAATCTCACTGTTTTCGTCACAGTCAAAATACCAGAAGCCGGAATAGATAGCCTCATTGAGCAGTGCCAGATTTACATGATCCCAGTTGACCTGTACGGACATAACCCAGATCTGTCTGCCCGCCTCATCTGTCGCATCCTCTTTACAAAGCCGTACATTATTCACTGTACCGTCTGCTGCAAGGATCTGTGCTTCCCCTGTTCCGTGAAGCTGCAAAAAACGGTCTCGCTCCAGTATATCTTCCTCGTCATAAAAGAAATTTCTCAATGAGCCTTTTGTCTGTTCCATGAAAGTATCGAATGTATATCCTGTACTATGCAACAGCAGATTATCCACAGACAAAATAGACAGGTTTTGGTCATAAGATCCTGTCATTATACCTACCCCGCCATTATTTTCCAGTGTTTTCTGTACGGCCTGTGACATGGCCTGTGTCTGCCCCGTTACAGTCTCACCTAAGGAATATATTTTGTCTTCATAACTTTTCATTTTATAAAAGTCCTCTCTCCGTCTTATGCCTTCTTCATCCTGCTTTTATCTGTATACAGAAAACCTGTCCCTGCTAGTTTTGTTACCCATTTTTGCATACAAAAAGGACATCTGCCAAAATCTGCCAGTGTCCCTACTATATTCTTTAAAATCACACATCTATATAGTATAAAAGGTATCGGAATCTCTCCTGTTCAAACATCTTTTCCATATATTATGATGATATGGAAACAGTGGCAACCGGCTGACATGGTCAAACTTTCTGACTTTAGTCCCTTCTGGCTTTGCGACCCTGCCTTTCAACAGGTTTGCCTTTAAAATAATTTTCATTTTTTCCAAAAATAAAATACCATGTGGTTTTTCTTACGTCAATAATATTTTGGTGGAAAATTTACATATATTTTAACCGAATCAAGTAACTCCCCTGTGGAGGTTGCGAAAAGCAATAAGCAGTGGGTGAGGACCTCTCGTAACTAACCTCTCATGTCTACCAGGATCACCATCCTCTGACGAGTCCTAAATTGTCGGGTAGAAACACCTATTACTAGGTATATCCCCCACAGATCCGTACGTGCCCAATTCAGGCATACGGCTCTTCACGACACTTATGCCTCAGATTATCCATATAGGCTCACGGCTGTATACCAGGTCTCTTATTTCGGCATAAATGCCTTCTGGCATGTATGAGATTGAATATCTCCCATCCACAACTAGTTTTGCGATTGTTTTTGGATCTTTTGAATCTGTTTTCTTTGGACTGTTATCATCAAGTTCCTTGATCTTCTTAACCGAGAATGGATTGACCATTACTAATCTTTTCTGATGATCATTTACATACTTCGCAAACGCAAACCAGTAATGACCTGTTGGCTCGCAGCCGATCAGAACTGCAGTCTTTTTATTCTCAGTCTTAAGTGTCTCTGCCCAAAGGTTGAAAGAATTGAACCCTTCCAGATCGTTATGAAAAGAAAAAATACGTTT